>JAIRJU010000067.1 GCA_031260485.1 Pseudomonadales bacterium
ACCGCCGTGTACACCTCCACGCCAGCATCCGTGAACCACGCATCAAAATCATTCCAAAACACCTCATGCCGCAGCCCATCCGCCCCCACCTCAGGCAAAAACTCCCCGCTGCACAGCGACACCAGCGCGAAAGAGGGCGATGCCATGGCTAGCAGCAACACGGCGCACAGCGTGTGAATGGCAGACTGACGCATGAGGAAACCCTCGGAGAAAAACGCCGGATTAAAGCCGCATTAGTTTTATAGCGACTTCAACACCACCGTTGTCGGGGTATAAACCGCAAGACGCTGTGCAAACGCTGCACAACCCTGCGCGAGAATCGCCTTGGCGGCATCGGGCACATCCTGCGCAAAGCCCGCCAAGTCGAACGTGGAATACGTGAGATGCCGCGCCACACTCAACTCACTGCGCAAACGCGCGACCCCTTGCTGAGTAGACACAGAGAACGACGCCAGCGCCTCGGCATAATACGCATCCAAGGTTTTATCTTTAGCGGCCTTGGCATCATCAAAACGCAGCGCCAAATCCATAATCGCCGCCGCATCATTCGCGGTAGCAACACCACTGCAAATCGCGCTCAACGCACGCTGATCCTGCACAATGAAACGCTGATCCTCTGGCGCCGCCAATGCCGCTATCGCCGCCAGATCCTTGGCATCGAGCGCTGCCTGAAGGCTTGAATCCGTGAGAACCGCGCGCAAGGCCAGCAAGGTGAATAAATAGTCAGGAATGGCGGAAGGATCTTTATCCGCCGCGTAAAGCCAGGAGTGCGCCGCAAGTTTTTGCTGCAAGAACGCCGTGTCATACGGCAGGGAGGAAAAGATGCTGGAAGGCTGCGCTAGAACAGAAAGTGGCAGAGAAATAGCTACGACTATGCCGCTGAGATAGCCTAGCAAACGACGCACGGGTGTTGGCATGACGCACCTCTCCGTAAAAAGTGCGTCATTTACACCAACAAATTCGGCCTCGGTCAAGCTTTTTTAGTGAACTTTTCTTCCATTTTTTGCCCTGCGGATAATTGACAAGAGGGTTATTTTCATACAAGGAAGCTCACCAAGCAGCCATTGCAATGCCCTCACCCTAATCCTCCCCCGAACAACAACAAGAGGGGGCAATAATGTCAACGATTTGATCAAAAACGCTCTACTAGATAGCTTCCAGTTTGGCATAGGCCATCACCAGCCACTTGCCGCCAACGCCGTCGAAATTGATTTGCACGCGGGCATTGCTGCCGCGGCCTTCGCTGTTGAGCACCACGCCTTCGCCAAAGGTGGGGTGGCGCACACGCTGGCCGAGGCTAAGACTCAGCCCTTGCGGTTCCTGCGCAAGATCCGCGCGTGTACTCACATCGCGCCTCCCCCAGCTTTCGCCCGCACCTCTTTCACCCACCGCGAAGCTGCGCGAAACCTGGCCTTTCATGCGCACTTCTTGCCGCAATTCAGCGGGGATTTCCTTGAGGAAACGCGAAGGCCGTGTCAGATGCTCCTCGCCGTGCAGCCGCCGTGATTCGGCATGGCACAGCAGCAGTTTTTCGCGCGCTCGCGTCAGCCCCACGTAGCAGAGGCGGCGCTCTTCTTCGAGTCCGCTGAGAGAATCCGCCGACATTTTGTGCGGAAACAAGCCCTCTTCCAGGCCCGCGATGATGACAAACGGGTATTCGAGGCCCTTGGCCGAGTGCAGCGTCATCAACTGCACGGCGTCTTCGTAGTCGTCGGCCTGCGTGTCGCCTGCATCGAGGGCGGCGCGATCGAGGAACGCGCCGAGCGTTTCGAGCGGCGTGGGTTTTTCGCCGTCTGGCGTTGCATCGGGCACGAAGGCGCCCGCGGCGTTGACTAGCTCTTCCAGGTTTTCCAGCCGCGAACGCGCTTTTTCGCCGCCTTCTTTTTCGTGATGCTGGATGAGCCCACTCTGGCGGATCACGTAATCGGCGCTCAGATGCAGCTCGTGCGTGGCGGCGTACTCTTCGAGCAGATCAATGAGCCGCATGAAGTCCTGCACGTTCTGCGCTGCGCGCCCTGGCAATTGCCCGCGCGTCACCGCCTGGCGCGCCGCCTGCCATAGCGAGCAACCTTCGCTGCGCGCTAGATTTCGGATCAATTCCAGCGTGACATTGCCGATGCCACGCACCGGCGTATTGATGACACGCTCGAAGGCGGCATCGTCGTCGCGGCTCGCAATCAAGCGCAAATAGCCAACAGCGTTGCGGATTTCCAGGCGCTCGTAGAAGCGGAAACCGCCATAGATGCGATAAGGCACTTCCGTGCGCAGCAGCGCTTCTTCCAGTTCGCGCGATTGCGCGTTGGAGCGATACAGCACCACGATTTCCTCACGGCGGCGGCCGCGTTTGGCCCACTGCTGGATTTGATCGCAGATGAAGCGCGCTTCGTCCTGTTCATTGAACGCGGCATAGACAGCGATCGGCTCGCCTTCCATGCCGTCGGTCCACAACTCCTTGCCCAGGCGACCACTGTTGTTGGCAATGAGATGATTGGCGGCCTTGAGGATGGTGGATGTGGAACGATAATTCTGTTCCAGACGGATCAGTGTGGCCGGGTGGAAATCGCGCGTAAATTGCTGGATGTTCTCGATGCGTGCGCCGCGCCAGCCGTAAATGGATTGGTCGTCATCACCCACCGCAGTGACATGATTGCGCGTGCCTGCCAACACCCGCAGCCAGGCGTATTGAATGGCATTGGTGTCTTGGAATTCGTCTACCAGAATCTCGGTAAAGCGCTGTTGATAATAGGCCAAAAGGCCCGGCTGCTTGAGCCAAAGCTCATGCGAGCGCAGCAGCAATTCGCCAAAATCCACCAAGCCGCCGCGTTCGCAAGCGCCTTCGTAAGCCTTGTACACGCCTATCATGGTGCGTTGGTAATCCTGGCCGTAGTGTTCGAGATGATCGGCGCGCAAACCTTCATCTTTCTGCTGATTGATGTACCACTGGCACTGTTTGGCGGGCCATTTGTTTTCGTCGAGATCGAGGGCTTGCAGCGTGCGCTTGATCAAGCGCAATTGGTCGTCGGCGTCGAGAATCTGAAACTTTTCGGGCAAGCCCGCTTCCTGCCAGTGCGCACGCAAAAGGCGATGCGCCAAGCCGTGGAAGGTGCCCACCCACATGCCGCCGATCGGCCGTTCCAGCAACTCTTCAATACGGCTGCGCATCTCGTTGGCGGCCTTGTTGGTAAAGGTCACCGCCAGGAGGTTGCCGGGCGCGGCGCCTGTCATCTCGATCAGCCAGGCGATGCGATGCACCAGCACCCGCGTTTTGCCGCTGCCAGCGCCCGCCAACACCAGCAGATTGCCCGGATCGGCGGTAACCGCCTGGCGCTGGGCATCATTGAGAGAATTGAGAATGTGGGAAACGTCCATGGCGCAATTTTAGACGAGGTGGCAAAAAATCCTAGGTTTTTCCTCAACTTAATGTGAGATACACGGCTTGGCGGGGCACTCGGGGCGGGGCTGCATACACTGAATTTTGTGCGTAGGCAATTTTTTTCTTTTCTTGTGCTATGATGCCGCGCACCTGTATCTCCGTTTCTCCGGCTAGGCACGGTAGGAGTCCAGGTTACAGTCCCCCCTCAACGTGGGTTTCGCCAGGCAATGGCATTTGCATCAAGTGAGTTACAAGAGAGTTATATGGCAGAGCAAGTAGAAGGTACCGTCAAATGGTTCAATGATGAAAAAGGCTTCGGCTTCATTGAACAGGCAGGCGGCAAAGATGTGTTCGTTCATTACAGCGCAATCGTGGCCGATGGCCGTCGTACGCTGCGCGAGGGTCAAAAAGTCAAAATGACCGTGACCCAGAGTGCCAAAGGCCCCCAGGCTGAGAATGTATCGCCCATCGGCGGCTGATCCCCCAGGGTTTTTACGTCGACAAGCCCTGGCCTGACCGCAGGACAGGGTTTCCTCTTTTCTGGTTTGTCATAAAAACTGGCGCTTTTTTCGTTCCAGAAAGCTCATTGCGCGAGCGTGTTAGCCCCTGGAAAATAGTCCTTGGAAAACAATCCTTGGGAAATAATCCCTGGAAAATAGCCCCTGGAAAACACCAACCTCATCCGCCGCATCCACCATACGCTCCCCCAGTTGCGCAAATCCGAGCACCGGGTAGCGGAGTTGATTTTGCAGGATCCGCCGCGGGTTTTGAGCTTTCGCATCGCCGACTTGGCGCAGACCGCTGGCGTGAGCGAGCCTACGGTAATCCGGTTTTGCCGGGCGCTGGGCTTCGACGGCTTCCAATCCTTCAAATTGCAACTGGCGCAGTATTTGGGCAGCAGCGGCACCTATGTGCAGTTTTCCGTCAGCGACAACGATTCGATGGCGGACGTGAACCGCAAAGTGTTCGATGCCACGATCGGATCGCTGTTGAATGTGCGCGACGAGATTGATCCCCAGGCGCTGGAGCAGGCCATCCAGGCCCTGAGCCGGGCGCGGCGCGTGGAGTTTTATGGCTTTGGCGCCTCGGGCTCGGTGGCGATCGATGCACAGCACAAGTTCTTCCGCTTGCAGGTGACGGCGGCGGCTTATACCGACCCGCACATTCAGCACATGTCCGCGATTTCACTGCGTAAAGACGACGTGGTAGTGGCGATTTCGCAGTCGGGGCGCACCAAGGCGTTGATTCAAAGCGTGAATCTCGCGCGCGAGGCGGGCGCCACCGTGATTGGCCTCGTGCCGCACGCGACGCCGCTGGCGCGGATTTGTGACTATCCGATCCATATCAACGTAGAAGAAGACGAACAAGTGTTTACGCCTGTATCTTCCCGCATCGCCCACTTGGTCGTCATTGATGTGCTGGCAATGGGCGTGGCGCGCTATCGCGGCGACCTGCTCAAGGATCATCTCAAACTCCTCAACCGTAGCCTGAGGACACTACGCTCCTCAGGCAAAAAAACCGATTGAAGCGAACCCCCCATGGCCTATCCCGTTATATTGAAACGTTTAAGTCAACACATTCCGGTGCTGCGGCGCATCATCAATGAGCGGGACACTCTGCGTGTGGAGCGCGCGCAATTGGCCAGCAAACTGTTGGAGCTTACTGACGAACGCGATCATCTGCAGGCCTTGTTGCAGAATTTGAGCAAAGGAAATACACATTCCGGTTATTGTCATTGCTGCCGGCAGAACACGTTCTTTCAGATTACGGGCACCTGGTTGCGTGACGAATATCTATGCCTGCATTGCCGTTCGATTCCACGTCAGCGGCACCTTCAACATATTCTCGATACGCGGTTTGTGGGTTGGGAGAACCTGACCATTCACGAATCGTCGCCCAGCAACGATTTCGTTGCGCGCTGGTGTCAGCAGTATTCTGCTTCACAGTACTTCGACGGTGTGAAGTCTGGCGAGTGGGTGAATGGCGTGCATTGTGAAAATCTGGAATGCCTGTCGTTCAATGACAACAGCATCGACATTTTCATTACCCAGGATGTATTTGAACATGTATTCCACCCAGAGCTTGCCGTGCGGGAAATACACCGCGTGTTGAAACCCGGCGGCGCGCATGTCTTCACTGTGCCGAAGCTGAGCACGGCTGAGCGGAGTGAGCCGCGTGCCCGCCTCAGTGCTGGCGGCATTGACTATCTGAAGGAGGCGTCCTATCACGGCAATCCCGTTGGCGACGGCAAGGCGCTGGTGACTTGGGATTACGGTGCGGACTTCGAACGCCTGATCGACGCTTGGTCAGGGCTGTCAACCAGCACCTATGCGGAAGTGAATCGCGCCATTGGCGTCGATGGTGAGTTCCGCGAGGTATTTGTGTCGCGCAAACCGCTGTGACGCCGCCCTCACCAGCAGCCGCGGCACTCTTTTCTATTCGACCGTAAGGCTCGTCGCCAGGTTGCGCGGACGATCGACATCCGTGCCGCGCAGCACCGCCACGTGGTAGGCCAAAAGCTGCAAGGGAATGGTGTAGATGATTGGCTCGAGAAACTTGCTACAGTGCGGCATGTTGAGCACGCTGAGCCCGGCATTGTTCTGAAAGCCCGCTTCGCGGTGGGCAAACACGTAAAGCTGCCCGCCGCGCGCGCTGACTTCCTGCAAATTGGACTTCAACTTTTCCAGGAGTTCATTGTTCGGCGCCACCGCGATCACCGGCATGTCTGCATCGACCAGTGCGAGCGGGCCGTGTTTGAGTTCACCCGCGGGGTAGGCTTCGGCGTGGATATAGGAAATTTCCTTCAGCTTGAGCGCGCCTTCCTTCGCCACCGGGTATTGAACGCCACGGCCCAGGAACAGCGCATGGTGTTTTTCGCCGAAATCATTCGACAGTTGTTTGATGTCTGCATCGAGCGCGAGCGTGTCCACAATCGTTTGCGGCAATTGATTGAGATCCTTGACATAGTCTTTTTCCTGCGCGGCGCTGAGCCCTCTGCGCTTGGCCAGCGCCACCGCGAGTACCGCCAACACGGCCAATTGCGTGGTGAAGGCTTTGGTTGACGCAACGCCTATTTCGCGGCCCGCAAACGTCATCAACGCGACATCGGATTCGCGCACCAGCGAACTGTTGGCCACATTGCAAACGGTGAAAAAACCCGCATACCCGAGCGTTTTGGCATAGCGCAGCGCCGCCAGCGTGTCTGCGGTTTCACCCGATTGGGAAATCGTGATGAAGAGGCAGTCTTGCGGCACCAGCACCTTGCGATAGCGGTATTCACTGGCAATGTCCACGCCGCACGGCAAGCCTGCAATGGTTTCGATCCAGGATTTGGCCACCATTCCCGCGTGATAACTGGTGCCACAGGCCACGATCTGCACGCTCTTGGCTTTATCGAGGAAGGCTTTGGCGGCAACGCCAAATGATTGTTCCAAAATTTGTGTCTTGCTGATACGGCCTTGCAGCGTATTCTTCACCACGTCTGGCTGTTCAAAAATTTCCTTCTGCATGTAATGACGATAGTGGCCTTTAAGCACTTCATCGTTGTCGAGATGCAGCCGCACGGTTTCACGGTTTACGGGTGCGGTGCCGTTGTAGATAGTGATCTTGTCGCGCGTGACTTCGGCGATGTCGTCTTCTTCGAGATAGATGAAGCGGTCCGTCACCTGGCCGAGCGCGGAGGGATCGGAGGCGATGAAGTTTTCGCCGATGCCCACGCCGATCACGATCGGGCTGCCGCTGCGCGCCACGATGATGCTGTCGGGTTGTTCACTATTGATTACGGCAAGACCATAGGCGCCGCTGAGCCGCGCCACGACCTGACGCACGCAGCCGAAGAAATCGCGCCGTTCGCGCTGCCAGATTTTGTGGATCAGATGCGCAATCACTTCCGTATCGGTGTCGGACGCGAATTGATAACCCTCCGCGCACAACTCTTGTTTGATCTCCTGAAAATTTTCGATGATGCCGTTGTGCACGATGGCGATGCTGCTGCCCGACACTTGCGGATGCGCATTGCGTACTTCCGGCTTGCCGTGCGTGGCCCAGCGCGTGTGCGCGATACCAACGACGCCATGCGCGGGCGCGGCGTGTTCCGCATCGCTCAGCGCCTGTACTTTGCCCGCGGTTTTGATACAGCGCAGTTGCTGGGTTACGGGATCAATCACCGCGAGACCGGCGGAATCATAACCGCGGTATTCGAGTCTGCGCAGACCTTCGATCAGGATGTCCGCGATGGGTCTTTGCGCAACTGCGCCTACGATGCCACACATAGTCTCTCTTCCTTCCTCACCACCTTATGGTATGAATAACCGTGTGAATTGCCGTATGAATTGCCAATGCCCAAGGCTAAGCGACGGCGAAGCCGTCCGCCTTGAGCTGCATATTAGGCCAACAAGTATTGTGCATTACGTAAAACTACCCAGAACCCCAAAATTAGAACAGGCGTGGAAATAACCAAGGCAAAAATCTTGCCAGCAAGACTGAGTGGCACGGTATGTAGCCGTTTTTTCCATGCAGCTATTGATAGTACTACCAAGAGGACTGCGACCAGAACAGGCGTGAGCAGTAGAAAGAGATCAACGGTGTCATAGAAGTAGAGATGGCTGCGCAAACCATAGACAACTACTACACTAGAAAAAAATAAAGCAATGGCAAATAAACCATGACTGCCAAGCCGCGGGCTGCGCCACAAGATGAGCATCTGGATAGCGGCGGCAAGCGAGGTGTAGCCTGCCAGTTTAGCCGCCCCCGCCATAGGTTCATTATTACGAAACAGGTTGAGCGGTGAGCGTGACCACTCCCCAAAACGAACGGTCTCAATAAAAACATAGAAAATTAACGCGACGGCGATCCCGAACATTATCGAAATCAAGCGGTCAGAAATTGTGTTTTCCTGTTGTAGTTTGATCAAGCTGGCGCTCCTTTTGCTGATGATGTCCGCTTACTTTAGCCTAATGCTTGAATAGCGCGCTCATGTGGAACGCTTGGTTGGCCGCTGCCAGCCATCAATGTTGCGCTGTTGGCCACGCGCCACGGCCAGTTGATCCTGCCCGACATCCTGCGTGATTACCGAACCCGCGCCGATGGTGGCGCCGCTGGCGATGTTCACCGGCGCCACCAGCGCGGTATTGGAGCCGATGAATACGCGATCGCCGATCACGGTTCTGGATTTGTTCGCACCGTCGTAATTACAGGTGATGGTGCCCGCGCCGACGTTGACATCGCTGCCCAGCACGCTATCGCCCACATAGCTGAGGTGGTTCACCTTGCTGCGCGCGCCGATCCGCGCTTGTTTGATCTCGACGAAGTTGCCGATTCTGACTTCGTCTTCCACCTCTGCGCCGGGGCGGATTCTGGCGAAGGGGCCAAGGTGGCAAGCGCGGCCAATGACGGCGTTTTCCAGCACGCTGTTGGCCTCGATTACGGTAGCGGCGCCGATGCGGCAGTTTTTCAGTACACAGTTCGGGCCGATCTTCACGTCTTCGGCAATTTCAACTTTTCCTTCCAGAATCACGTTGACATCAATTTCTACATCGCTGGCGCAAACGAGATCGCCACGGATGTCTACCCGCGCAGGATCGCGCAGAGTGACACCGTTCAGCATCAAGTGGTGTGTGCGGCGCGCTTGATATTCGCGCTCGAGCTGCGCCAGTTGCACGCGATTGTTCACGCCGCTGATTTCCACTGCATCGGCGCAGCGCAAGGTGCGCACGGCATAGCCTGCGGCCAGCGCGATGCTGACAAGATCGGTGAGATAGTATTCACCTTGCGCGTTGTTGGCCCCAAGCTGAGGCAGCCATTCATGCAGACGCGCCACTGGCGCCGCCAGGATGCCGCTGTTGATTTCGGTGATGCGGCGCTCTGCGTCTGTGGCGTCCTTATGTTCCACGATGGCGCTGATGTTGCCCTGCGCATCGCGCAGAATGCGGCCCAGGCCCGTGGGATCCTGCACCTCGCAGGTGAGCACCGCCAGGCTGCCGGTGGCGCACAGCGCCAGAAATTCGCGCAGCGTTTCCACGCGAATCAGCGGCACGTCGCCATAGAGTACGAGCGCCAGCGCGTTGCGATCGAGTTGCGGCAGGGCTTGCAGCACGGCATGGCCGGTGCCGCGCTGTTCTTGCTGCAAGACAAAATTGAGATTTTCCTGGGCGAGCGCGGCGCGAATCGCCTCGGCGCCATGGCCAATCACCACATGCGTGGTTTTCGCCTCTAACTGCCGTGCAGCCGCCACTGCGTGCTGCACCAGCGGTTTGCCGCCGAGGGTATGCAGCACCTTGGGCAACTTGGAGCACATGCGAGTGCCTTTGCCCGCTGCCAAGATCACCACGTTCAGTGCTTGCATGGTTGTGCCTGTTTTGTTCTGAGCGGTTAGTTTCTCTTATTCCCTTCCCCGCTTGCGGGATTTGAATCAAAACCACTCTAGTGCCCGATCTGCTTACGCAACTGCTGGATGGTACGCAACTGTGCCACGGCTTCGGCCAGTTGTGTCGCGGCGCGCGAATAGTCGATGGTGGCGTCGCGGTTGAGTACCACGTCGGCGGCGGCACGCCTGGCTTCTTCGGCGTGTACGGCGTCCATGTCGTCGGCGCGGATGGCGGTGTCTGCCAGAACGTTGACGACGCTGGGCTGCACTTCGATATAACCGCCAGAAACATAGAACACCAACTCTTCGCCTTCTTGTGTTACCAGGCGCAGCGGGCCCGGCACCAATTCACTCAAGAGCGGCGCGTGCCCTGGCAGAATGCCCATGTCGCCGAGCGCGCCGGTAACCACCACAGACCTTACGCGGCCTGAGAAGATCCGCGCCTCGGTGCTGGCGATGTCCAGGTGCATTGTCGTCATTGCCATGGTCGCTGTCCTGTTTATTCCTTACTTATCCGCTCTCGTTGATCCGCCGCTTAGGCTTGCTTGCTCAGTTTGGCTGCGCGCTCCACGGCTTCTTCGATATTGCCCACCATGTAGAACGCTTGTTCAGGCAAGTGGTCGTATTCGCCCGCCAGAATCGCCTTGAAGCCCGCAATGGTGTCCTTGAGTGACACATACTTGCCAGGCGAGCCAGTGAACACTTCGGCCACAGTGAAGGGCTGAGAGAAGAAACGTTCGATTTTACGGGCGCGGCCCACGGCCAGTTTGTCATCTTCGGACAGTTCGTCCATGCCGAGGATGGCGATGATGTCTTTCAACTCTTTGTAGCGCTGCAACACCGACTGTACACCCCGCGCCACTTCGTAATGCTCCTGACCGATCACCAGCGGGTCAAGCTGACGCGAGGTGGAATCGAGCGGGTCGATGGCAGGGTAGATGCCGCGCGCGGCGATTTCGCGCGACAGCACCACGGTGGCATCCAAGTGCGCGAAGGTGGTGGCGGGCGAAGGGTCGGTCAAGTCGTCGGCGGGCACGTAGACGGCTTGAATCGACGTGATGGAGCCGGTTTTGGTGGAAGTGATGCGCTCTTGCAGCGCGCCCATCTCTTCGGCCAAGGTCGGCTGATAACCTACCGCGGACGGCATACGGCCCAAGAGCGCGGACACTTCGGTGCCGGCCAGGGTGTAACGGTAGATGTTATCGACAAACAGCAGTACGTCGCGGCCTTCGTCGCGGAATTTCTCGGCCATGGTCAGGCCGGTCAGCGCCACGCGCAGACGGTTGCCCGGCGGCTCGTTCATCTGGCCGTATACCATCGCCACTTTCGAGTTCTTGAAGTTCTCGGTGTCGATAACCTTGGCTTCCTGCATTTCGTGGTAGAAGTCGTTGCCTTCGCGGGTGCGCTCGCCGACGCCGGCGACTACCGAAAGACCGCCGCGCGCGGTGGCGATGTTGTTGATCAATTCCATCATGTTTACGGTCTTGCCCACGCCAGCACCGCCGAAGAGGCCCACCTTGCCGCCTTTGGCGAAGGGGCATACCAGGTCGATGACCTTGATGCCGGTTTCGAGCAATTCAGACGAGGCGGCCTGCTCGGCGTAAGTCGGCGCTTTGCGGTGAATCGGCATTTTTTCTTTTTCGCCGATGGGGCCGCATTCGTCGATCGGGTTGCCCAGCACATCCATGATGCGGCCCAGGGTTTCGGCGCCTACCGGCACGGACACCGGCGCGCCAGTGCCCGCGACACTGAGGCCACGGCTCAGCCCTTCGGTGGAACCCATGGCGATGGTGCGCACAACGCCGTCACCCAACTGCTGCTGCACTTCGAGCGTGAGGCTCTTGGCGCTGACGGTGAGGGCGTAATAGACCTTGGGCACGGCGTCGCGCGGAAACTCCACGTCGATTACCGCGCCGATGATTTGTACGATGCGACCGCTGCTCATGTTCGGTTCCTCTGATTGAATTCTGTAACGTAAATTCTTTAACGTAAAGTCTGATTGAAACGGCTCATACCGCGGCAGCGCCGCTTACGATTTCGGATAGCTCTTGGGTGATCGCCGCTTGACGGGCCTTGTTGTAGACCAGTTGCAATTCGTCGATCAGGGTACCGGCATTGTCGGTGGCGTTTTTCATTGCAATCATGCGCGCCGCCTGTTCGCAGGCGTTGTTTTCCACCACTGCCTGGTACACCAGCGATTCGATATAGCGGCTCAAAAGGCCATCGAGCAGCGCCTGCGGCGCAGGTTCATAGATGTAATCCCAGTGATGTTTGTAGTCGGCATTGTCGTCGGCCAGCAGCGGCAGCAACTGATCCACGGTTGGCTTTTGTGTCATGGTGTTGACGAAGGTGTTGCTGACCAGGAACAAACGGTCAATAGCGCCAGAAACATAGCTATCGAGCATTACCTTGACCGCGCCGATCACGTCTTTCAGCGCCGGCTTCTCGCCGATGTTGCGCGCCGAGGCCACCACGCGGCCACCGAGGCTGTTGAAAAAAGAACCCGACTTGGCGCCGATGGTGCAGATGTCGATCTGTGCGCCTTGGTCGTGCCAGCCTTTCATCGCCTGTACCATGGTTTTGAACAGGTTGATGTTCAAACCGCCGCACAGCCCACGATCGCTCGATACCACGATGAAGCCCACACGCTTGACCGGCCGTTCCTTCATGTACACATGGGTGTACTCGGGCTTGGCGCGCGCGATATGGCCTACCACGTTGCGGATATTGGTGGCGTAAGGTTTGCCCAACTGCATGGCATCCTGCGCTTTGCGCATCTTGCTCGCGGACACCATTTCCATGGCGCTGGTGATCTTTTGAGTATTTTTAATACTCTTGATCTGACTGCGAATTTCTTTTCCTACCGCCATAGCGCGTTACCAGGTCTGGGTGGAAACGAAGGTATCCAGCGACGCTTTGATAGAGGCTGCGATCGCGTCGGAATAATCGCCGGTCTCGTTGATCTGCTTCATCAGTGCTGCCTGGCTGCTGTTCATGTAGGCCAACAGCGCAGCTTCGAAATCGGCGATCTTGTTGATGGCCAGCGGCTTGAGGTAGCCCTCGTTGGCAGCATAGAGCACCACGCCCATTTCGGCGACGGACAAGGGGGAATATTGTTTTTGCTTCATCAGTTCAGTAACGCGCTGGCCGTGCTCCAACTGTGCGCGGGTGGCGTCGTCGAGATCGGACGCGAACTGCGCGAATGCCGCCAGTTCACGGTATTGCGCCAGCGCCAGACGAATACCGCCGCCGAGTTTTTTGATGATCTTGGTCTGCGCGGCACCGCCGACGCGGGAAACGGAGAGACCGGCGTTCATGGCCGGGCGCGTGCCGGAGTTGAACAACGAGGTTTCCAGGAAGATCTGACCGTCAGTGATCGAAATCACGTTGGTTGGCACGAATGCAGAGACGTCGCCAGCCTGGGTTTCGATGATGGGCAGCGCGGTGAGCGAGCCGGTTTTGCCTTTGACTTCACCATTGGTGAGTTTTTCGACATGCTCGGCGTTGACGCGCGCGGCGCGCTCGAGCAAACGGCTGTGCAGATAGAACACGTCGCCGGGATAGGCTTCGCGGCCCGGCGGACGCCGCAGCAACAACGAGATCTGGCGATAGGCCCAGGCTTGTTTGGTCAAGTCATCATAAATGATGAGGGCATCTTGACCGCGGTCACGGTAATACTCGCCCATGGTGCAGCCGGTGTACGGTGCCAGGAACTGCATCGCGGCCGGATCGGCAGCGCCCGCGGCCACCACGATGGTGTGCTCCATGGCGCCATGTTCTTCCAGCTTGCGCACGACGGCAGCGATCGAGCTTTGCTTCTGGCCGACAGCCACGTAGATACACTTAATGCCGGTGCCTTTCTGATTGATGATGGCGTCTACCGCGATTGCGGTTTTGCCTACCTGACGGTCGCCGATGATCAATTCGCGCTGGCCGCGTCCGATCGGCACCATCGAGTCGATGGCCTTCAGCCCGATCTGCACCGGCTGCGAGACAGATTTACGCGCGATTACACCGGGCGCCACTTTTTCCACGGCGTCGCTCAGCTTGGCGTTGATCGGGCCTTTGCCGTCGATGGGATTGCCCAAGGCATCGACCACGCGGCCTTCGAGTTCTGGACCGATCGGCACTTCCAAAATGCGTTTGGTGCAGCGGCAGGTTTGGCCTTCGGCGAGCTTCTGGTAATCCCCGAGCACCACCGCGCCCACGGAATCGCGCTCGAGGTTCAAGGCCATGCCGTAGATGCCGCCTTCGAACTCGATCATTTCGCCGTACATCACATCGGCAAGGCCATGAATACGGATGATGCCGTCGGACACGCTGACGATCGTGCCTTCGTTCTGGGCCTGCGCGGTGACATCGAGCTTCTCGATGCGCTGCTTGATGATGTCACTGATTTCCGATGGATTCAGTTGCTGCATGATGGATTCCTCAACACGGTTCCGACGACTTGCCTGGCGAGAGCCTTGGCGTCTCAGACGTTCATGGTTTCTGAAAGTTTGTTCAATTTTCCGCGCACGGAAGCGTCGATCACGAGATCGCCAGCGTGCACGATCACTCCGCCGATCAAGCGCTGATCCACACTGGCGCTCAGCTTCACCTCGCGCTGCAAACGCGCCTTGAGCGCGGCGGCCAAGGCTTGCGTCTGGGCGTCGTTCATGGCGAAGGCGCTGATGACTTCGACATCCACGGTGCGCTCGCGCTCGGCCTTGAGCGCTTCATAGAGTTGCACGACTTCTGGCAGCAGCGCCAAACGCTTGTTGCTGGCGAGCAGACGCACGAAGTTTTGCAGCGTGGCATCGAGATCGGCGCCTGCGAGATCAAGCAGCAGCTTGGCTTGCTGTTCCCAGCCGAGCCCAGGGCGGCTCAGAAATTCCGCCACTTTTTCCTGCTGCTGCAAAGCGGCAATGAGCCCCAGCCCCTGGGACCAGTCGGCCAGCTTGCCGGCCGCTTCCGCGGTCTCGAATGCCGCTCTGGCATAAGGACGCGCAAACGTGGTGAGTTGCGACATGGACAGTTTCCTTTACAGGCTGGCGGCCAGTTTCTGCAAGAGATCGGTGTGCGCGTTCTGATCGACGCTGCGCTCGAGAATTTTCTCGGCGCCCGCCACGGCTAGCGTAGCCACCTGCTGACGCAGGTGCTCTCTGGCTTGGTTGACCTGTTGGTCAATTTCCGCCTGGGCGCCCGCTTTGATACGGTTGCCTTCCTCGCGTGCCTTGTCCTTGGCTTCTTCGAGGATCTGGCTGGCGCGTTTGTTGGCCTGATCAATGATGCCCGCGGAATTGGCCTTGGCTTCCTTCAGCAAGTCGGCGGCGCGTTGCTGCGCCTGTTCGAGATCACGCCCGGCGCGATCGGCGGCGTCCAGGCCATCGGCGATTTTCTTCTGCCGCGCTTCCAGCGTCGCAATGATGGGCGGCCAGACATATTTCTGGCAGAACCATACGAACAGGAAGAATGCGAAAATTTGCCCAATGATGGTTGCATTCAGATTCATAGATTATTCACCTTGAGGTCATGGCCGGCCGGCGCGACAGGCCATGCCGCAGAACAGCAAAGATCCAGTCAATGACGGCCTTGGCGCAATGCCTGGTTTTTACACGCTGAACGGCTGAACGAAGATGAAATACATCGCCATACCGACACCGATGATCGAGATTACGTCCACGAACGCGGCAACGATGAAGAACTGCACCTGCAAGCGCGGCGCCAATTCCGGCTGACGCGCGGAGCTTTCGATCAATTTGCCGCCGAGCAGGCCGAAACCGATGGCGGTGCCTGCGCCGCAGATACCGAAAATCAGGGCTGCAGCGAGCATGGTGTTGGCGAAAATGGTTTCCATTGTTGTCTCCAGAGTGATGAAGGGTTGTTGCTAAAGTTGCTAAAAATAACGTTGCTAAAAATGTTGTTGAAACGGTGTTGCTGAAAATGGCTTGTCGAACTCGTTGAGGTGGCGCTAGTCAACGACGCCTCTCCTCAATGATGCTGGCTGGCTTGGTTGAGGTACACGATCGTCAGCATCATGAACAAATACGCTTGCAAGGGTATTACCAGCAAGTGGAACACCGCCCACACGAAATGCAGCGGAAATTGCCAGTAGCCGAGCAGCGCGATGACCAAAAAGATCAATTCGCCCGCAAACAGGTTGCCGAAAAGTCGCAGCGCCAGCGATACCGGCTTGGCCAGGAACGCGGGCAACTCCATCACCAGGTTGAACGGCATCGCGTATTTGCCAAAGGGATGGAACGCCAATTCGCCCAGGAAGCCGCCGAGACCTTTGCAGCGAACACTGTAAACCAAGATGAGGATGAAGACGCTCAGCGACAGGCCAAAAGTGATGTTGAGATCCGTCGTTGGCACTGCTTTGAAGGATAAATGCGGATTTCCGGCAAGCGCTTGGGCGGCCAGCGGGATGAGGTCTACAGGAACCAGGTCCATCAGATTCATCAGCAGAATCCAGCAGAAGATGCTCAAGGCCAGCGGCGCAATGAAAGGACTGTGCCCGCTATAGCTGCTCTTGACGCTGCTTTGCACGAACTCGACCAACAGCTCCACCGCATTCTGCAAACCGCCGGGCACACCGGCGTTGATGTTGCGGCCGACCTTCATGAACAAGGCCAGAAACAGCGCCCCCAGCACCAGTGAAAAGCCCATGGTATCGACATGGATGGACCAAAAGCCCATGTCGTTGGCTTCTTCCTGGGTATGGGCGAGGCCCCAATGCCCATCGGGGTGTTTGCCGTAGGTGAGAAACCCCAGATGATGCTGTACGTACTCACCGCCGCTTGCGTAGGCGGCTTCTGTCGTTGCTGCTGCGTTCTCGGCCATCGTGATCGCTTACTCAAATCGGGTTGTAATCAAGTCTATTGCCGGGCGTCGATGTGCAAGGTAACTCGCGCCAATGCCACGAGCCCTACGACATGCACCAGGACAAACCCACAAAAAAGCCCTACGACATGCAAGGGTTTGACCTGGGTGAACACCAAGGCGAAGCCTGCGCCGGTAAGGGCTAGTTTCATCAATTCCGCGAAGTAGACACTGCGCACCATCCGTTCGGTGGCTCTGGCGCCCCGGTAGCGCATGGCCTTGTAGGCAAAATACGCGCCGGGAACGATCGAAAGCAAACCGCCAAGCAAGATGGAATAGGCGGCTACGGTTCCGAGAAAAACTTGGGCAAGTGCCGCAAGGATGAGCAGTATGGCCAACTGCCGCAATATGACCCGGCTGACTGGGGGCGTTGGGATGGCTGACATTATTTATCCACCGTTTGCCCATCGTTTGCCCTAGGCGTCTTGGACCCTGGATCTCCCACGGGTGTTGGAACTTTGTAGAGGTTCCTCACCAAACAGTAGGAATTGGCTGATTTAGCTCACTTTTCCCGGAACGAGCGACCATTCTGTGGCTACCCGTCAAAAGCGGCGCATTATAGTGAGTCCCTTACGCCACGGCAATACTTATACGGGGTTGTTACAGAGACACAGCGTCATAATCGCGCAACTCTCAACGAATCCGCGCCAAAATGCCATCCAACTGATCCAGTGAGGCATATTTGAGGATCAGCCTGCCTTTGCCCTTGGCGGTATGCTCGACCATCACTTCCGCGCCCAGGCGCTGAGAAAGCTCGTCTTGCAGCGAGCGGATGTCAGGATCGAGTTCCGCGTTATCGCTGTGCTTACCGCCCTCCTCGATGTTGGCCAGTTCGCGGCGCACCAGCGCTTCGGTCTGGCGCACGTTCAGCCCGCGCGCAATCACCACGCGGGCGATCTGGCTTTGCGGCAGAGGATCGAGGCTGAGCAGCGCGCGCGCGTGGCCCATTTCGAGATCGCCGTGCTCGAGGAAGGTGCGTACTTCAGGTTGCAGGCTCATCAGGCGCAATAAATTGGTGACTGCCGTGCGCGATTTGCCCACCGCATCTGCCACTTCCTGCTGCGTGAGTTCAAATTCGTCTTGCAGGCGTTTGAGCGCGAAGGCTTCTTCGATGGGGTTGAGGTCTTCGCGTTGAATGTTCTCGATCAAGGCCATGGCGATGGCGGCTTCGTCCGGCACGTCTTTGATCAGCGCGGGAATGGTGCCGAGCCCCGCCAACTGACACGCGCGCCAGCGGCGTTCGCCAGCGATGATTTCGTATTTGCCAGGGCCAAGGGGGCGCACCACAATCGGCTGCATCACGCCTTGCGTCTTGATCGAGGCGGCCAGTTCTTCGAGCGCCTCGGGGCGGATGTCCATGCGCGGCTGGTATTTGCCGCTCTGAATGAATTCGACCGGCAATTGCCGCAGCGAGCCGTCCGCGGGTATCGGTGCTGGCATAGGAGCCGCGCTGGCTTGCGGCGCGTCTGCTGCGGCTTGCGTTGGCGTTGCTGCCGGCACAGGCATTGTCACCGGCACCGGCGTCGCCGCTTCCTGCACGCTCTTGCGCGCACCCAAAAGCGCATCAAGCCCCTTGCCCAATCCTCGTTTTTTCACTGACATGGATTAACTGCCCTTGTAGGAGTTGCCATTGTTGTAGGCGCTGCCATTGTTGTCGGTGTCCGGTTCCGGGCTATGTCTGCCTTGACGGCGGACCAATTCCCCGGCCAGCGCCAAGTAGGCCAAGGCGCCGGTCGAGTTTTTATCATAGACGATGATCGGCAGACCATAGCTTGGCGCTTCAGCCAGCCGCACGTTGCGCGGAATTACCGTGCGATAGACCAGTTCGCCGAAGAATTGTTTGAGCTGGTCCGAGACTTCCACCGTAAGCCTGTTGCGCGGATCGAACATGGTGCGCACCAATCCTTCGATGGCAAGACCCGGATTGACCGAGGCCGCGATGCCGCTGATGGTGTCCGACAATGCGGACAAGCCTTCGAGCGCGAAATACTCGCACTGCATCGGAATCAGCACGCCATGGGCGGCCACCAGCGCGTTGAGCGTAAGCATGTTGAGCGACGGCGGACAGTCGATGAGGATATAGTCGTAGTGATCGCTTTCAGGCGCCAGCGCTTGCTTGAGCCGCTGTTCCTTTTCCGGCGCGTCGATCAATTCCACTTCGGCGGCGGTGAGATCGCCATTGGCCGGCAGTACCGCGAAACCATTTTCATCCAGCGCGACGATGGCCTCTTTGGCACTGCACTGATGGGTCAGCACTTCATAGACTCCTCGTTCCAATTCAGCCTTGTTGACACCGCTGCCCATGGTGGCGTTGCCCTGCGGATCGAGATCCACCAAGAGGACGCGCTGCTGCATCCGTGCCAACGACGCGGCAAGGTTGATCGACGTGGTGGTTTTGCCGACGCCGCCTTTCTGGTTGGCGATGGCCAAAATTTTCGCTGCCGTAATTTTTGCTGCCATGGTATTTAACCTTGTTTTTCGTCTTGCTGGTTTTTCATTCTGTACCGCACTGCTGGCTTTTTACTGTCATGGTACTTTACTGTCATGGTACTTTTTACCATCATGGTATCAACACACGAGCGCGGCGCGCGGTCTGAGGTCGAGCACACAACGCTCCGCATCCAAATCCGGTACGCGCAAACCATAACTGGCGTAGAGGTGGAAATCCTCTGCTATCGTTACCAGCTCGGCATCCGGCATCCGGCCTTTCATGGCCAATAATTTGGCGCCTTGCCCAGCCCGCAGCAAATGACGGCAGGCTGCGATGAACTCGGACAAGGACGCAAAGGCGCGGCTAGTCACAATGTCCACGGCAGGCTCGGCAGCATAGTCTTCCACCCTGGCATGGACAACCTCGATATTATCGAGCCCAAGTTGCGCGGCGGTTTGAAAGATGAAGCGCGTCTTCTTGCTGTTGCTGTCGATGAGAATGAAGTGAACATCCGGCAAGCAGATCGCCAGCGGCAGCCCCGGCAAACCGGCACCGGTGCCCACATCCGCCACGCGCTTGCCGTCGATATAGGGCAAAAGACTAAGACTGTCGAGCAGGTGATACGGCAACATGGCCTCGGGATCGCGGATGCCGCTGAGATTGAAGGCCTTGTTCCACCTATGCAATTGTTCAAGGTACGCAAGCAGACGCGCGGGCGCTTGGCTCGGCAGCGTCAAACCTAACTGCTCGATGCCTGCGGCTAAACGTGTTTGCAATTGCGCCGCATGAACCAGCATCGGCAAGGCTCAAGCCGACTTTTTAGCGGCACGAGAGTCCGCGCGCGAATCAGCGAGCGTTTCTACCTGCGCCGATTCGCCCGCGTTGATCTGTTGCCGCCCTTGGTGTTTCTTTACGTACACGAGCAGCAAAGAAATTGCGGCAGGCGTCACCCCTGGGATGCGCGATGCGCGGCCAACGCTATCAGGCTTGGCATCTGAGAGTTTCTGCTTCAACTCGTTGGAGAGCCCAATGATGGCGTTGAAGTCGAATCCCGCAGGAATCGATGTTTCTTCATGACGGCGCAGTTTTTCGATCTCATCGTGCTGGCGGTCGATGTAACCTTGATACTTCACCTTGATTTCAAGCTGCGTTTTTACCGTATCTTGCGGCAGATCATCACGCAAACCGCAGGCGCGCGCCGCTTGCAATACCTCATCGAGCGACAATTCAGGGCGCGCCACCAGTTCGCTCAGGCGATATTCATGACCGAGCGGTTTTTCAAGTTTGGCATCGAGCAATGCACAAAGCGCGGTGCCAGGGCGAACCCAACTTTGATCGAGCCAACGTGCTTCGCGCGCCAAGGCTTCTTGTTTGCGGCAAAACTGCGCCCAGCGTTCGTCATCGACGACACCGAGCTTGCGGCCAATTTCAGTGAGGCGAAAATCGGCATTGTCCTGCCGCAATTGCAAGCGGTATTCGGCGCGGCTAGTGAACATGCGGTAGGGCTCGCGCGTGCCTTGCGTCAAAAGATCATCGACCAGCACGCCGATATAGGCTTCGTCGCGCGCAGGGCTCCAGGGCTCTTTTTCAAGTGCGGCACGGCCTGCATTGATGCCTGCCAGCAAGCCTTGCGCCGCCGCTTCCTCATAACCTGTGGTGCCGTTGATCTGCCCAGCGAAATAAAGACCTTGGATGTAACGGGTTTCCAGCGTCGGCCAGAGATCGCGCGGATCGAAAAAATCATACTCGATAGCATAACCAGGCCGCGTGATGTGTGCGTTCTCAAAGCCTTTGATGTTGGCGATCACCTTTTGCTGAATCGAGAACGGCAGGCTGGTGGAAATACCGTTGGGATAAAGCTCGTGCGTGGTAAGGCCCTCGGGCTCGACAAAAATTTGGTGACTCGTGCGCTCGGCGAAACGCACCACTTTGTCTTCGATCGACGGACAATAACGCGGACCCACGCCTTCGATCACACCGGCATACATTGGCGACTGATCGAGGCCGGCGCGGATGATGTCATGACAACGTTCATTGGTGGCTGTGATGTAGCAGCTTACCTGCCGCGGGTGTTCCGCCACGGTACCGAGGTAAGACAGCACCGGCGTTGGCGTATCGCCTGGTTGCTCCTGCATCACCGAAAAATCCACGGTGCGGGCGTCGATGCGCGGCGGCGTTCCGGTTTTGAGCCGCCCTACCCGCAGTGGCAGTTCACGCAAGCGCTGCGCCAGCGTAAGCGACGGCGGATCCCCGGCGCGGCCTCCTGCATAATTCTGCAAACCGATGTGAATTTTTCCGCCGAGAAAGGTGCCTGCGGTCAAGACGACACAGCGGGCATAAAAGCGCAGCCCCATTTGTGTGACGATGCCACGGACACGATCGCCTTCAACAATCACATCATCCACAGCCTGTTGGAACAAGCGCAGCCCTGGCTGGTTTTCCAGCATGGCGCGTACCGCCGCCTTGTAGAGCACGCGGTCTGCCTGCGCGCGGGTCGCCCGTACCGCGGGGCCTTTGCTGGCATTGAGCACGCGAAACTGAATGCCGCTACGATCCGCCGCGCGCGCCATGGCGCCGCCGAGCGCATCAACTTCCATCACCAGATGGGTTTTACCAATGCCGCCAATGGCGGGATTGCAAGACATCTGCCCCAAGGTTTCGATGTTATGCGTTACCAGCAAGGTACGCGCGCCCAGCCGCGCAGAGGCGAGCGCCGCCTCGGTGCCGGCGTGGCCCCCGCCGACGACGATCACGTCATAAGTTTCGGAAACGGACATGGCTCTGGGTCAGGGAGAAAGAGATCGCGGATTATAAACGCTCTGGTGAGGATAAGCCCGCGTCACACGTTGCCGAGGCGGTATCGGGTAAACCGTCAGTTAAACTCTATCTCTATATGTAGTTATTTTTATTATTGTTATTAGGCACCGCCTTACCTGGGGGTAAGCGGTTTTTTTGCTTTGGTATCAGCATGTTGGCGACGGGATAGGGTTGTTGATGTCCTTGGGAGCGGGCGAGGTGTGAATTGGGGATAACCCAGGCTGCTGTGGGCAAGAGGCGGGTTATCCCCAAAAGCCTCGGCCACTTGTACACAGGAAGGCAAATTCAATTCACCGTGGCTGTCGGTGAATCCCACGGTTGTCCACAGGAAGTGGGTAAGGGTCAGGGGGGGCTGCGAGTGGAGAGTAAGGCGTGATGGTAAGTTTGGAAAAATGCCGTAAGGCAGTTATCCGTGATATATCACAACTTATCCACAGTTTATTGACAGAAGAACGCCGCGCAAGGTTAACCCCCGCTTGCTGGTTTTTCTCTCGGTGATTTCCAGCGACATAATTGTAACTAACTGAAATTAAAAGGAAAAAAAATTGGCGAAATTGTTATAAATTTGCCTTCGGCTTGTGGATAAGTACCCTCCTGCTGAGTAGAATCCCCCCTCACGTCCGGTGTTGCAAAAGAACAAGCAAGGAGCAAGTTGAATTGTGTTGATGGCTAGCTGGCAAAAGTGCGTCCTTTGCCTTAAATCGGAACTTCCTGCGCAGCAGTTCAATACCTGGATTCGTCCAATACGCGCCGTGGCGCAGGAAAAAACCCTGCGCTTGCTGGCGCCAAATCGTTTCATTCTCGATTGGGTGCGCGATCAATACCAGGGCCGTATCGCGGAGTTTCTCAAAAGCGCCGCCCCCGAGCTGGGTCTGGAGTTCGCCATTGCCGACCCTATGCAGGCGGGTCTCGGAATGCTGGCCGAAGACGTGCTGACGCAGCAGTGGCGTGAAGCGCCAGGCGGGGCCGCGCCGCGCGCCTCCCAAAGCCCGGCGTCGCCAGTGCCAGCGCCCTCGTCCGGCGCAATGACAGCCGAGGTTGCCACACCGCCAGTACGCCGCCAGCGCAAGCTGAGTTACCGCGGCGAGTTGAATCAGCATTACACCTTCACCAATTTCGTGCAGGGCAAATCCAACCAACTGGCACGCGCCGCCGCCGCTCAGGTCGCAAGCAATCCGGGAGGCGCGTACAACCCGCTCTTTATCTATGGCGGCGTTGGCCTGGGTAAGACGCACCTGATGCACGCCATCGGCAATCAGATTCAGCAGAAAGACCCTTCCACCAATGTGGTGTATCTGCATTCACAAACCTTTGTCGGCAGCATGGTGTCGGCGCTGCAACTCAACGCCATCGAGGAGTTCAAGCGCTACTACCATACCGTGGACGTGCTGTTGATCGACGATATTCAGTTCTTTGCCAACAAGGAGCGTTCCCAGGAGGAGTTCTTTCACACCTTCAACGCCATTTTCGATGGTGGCCGCCAGATCATCATGACCTGCGATAAATATCACAGTGAAATCAACGGCTTAGATGATCGCCTGAAGTCCCGCTTTGGCTGGGGCTTGGCGGTGGCGGTGGAGGCGCCGGATCTTGAAACGCGCGCCGCCATTCTCAAAAACAAGGCAGACCAGGAGAATGTAGGGCTTGGCAACACCGAAGCGATGTTCATGGCGCAGAAGCTGCGCTCCAATGTACGAGAGTTGGAGGGGGCTTTAAAGAAAGTGATTGCTCACTCCAATTTTCTCGGCGCCACCATTACTGTACAACTGATCAAGGACGCATTGCGGGATCTTTTGGCGCTGCAAAGCAAATTGGTGAGTGTTGATAACATCCAGCGCACCGTGGCCGAGTATTACAAAATCAAGATGGCTGATATGATTTCCAAGCGCCGCAACCGTTCGGTGGCGCGGCCCCGTCAGATTGCGATGAGCCTCTCCAAAGAGCTTACCAACCATAGCTTGCCTGAAATCGGCACGCTTTATGGCGGGCGCGATCACACCACGGTGCTGCACGCCTGCCGCACGATCGGCGATCTGCGCAAGACCTCAAGCGACATAGAAGAAGATTACCAAAATCTCCTGCGTTCGCTTTCCAGTTGAGCAACAAACGCAACGCAAGAAAACAGCCCCCAGACGAGACCCCGTATGCAATTTGAAATTTCCCGCGAAGCCTTAATCAAACCACTGCAATTGGTAACGGGCGTGGTGGAGCGCCGGCAAACCTTGCCGGTACTGGCCAATGTGCTCCTGGTGCTGGAGGGGCAGCAATTGTCGTTGACCGGCACCGACCTCGAGGTAGAGTTGGTGGGGCGCGTACAGCTTGAACAGGGTGCGATGGCGGGTGAAATCACCGTGCCGGCGCGTAAACTCATGGATATTTGCAAATCGCTGCCTGACGACGCCTCGCTGAAATTTGACGTGGACGACGGCAAGGCAGTGATCCGCTTTGGCCGCAGCCGCTTTTCGCTGGCCACGCTACCCGCCAACGACTTCCCCAGTGTTGAGGAATCTCCAGGCACCTTGCGCTTTTCGATGCCGCAGAAGGTGCTGAAGACGATGATCGACAGTATCGCCTTCGCCATGGCGCAGCAGGATGTGCGCTATTACCTCAATGGCCTTTTGATGGAAGTGAATGCGGATAGCCTGCGCGTGGTGGCGACGGACGGCCATCGCTTGGCCTTGCACACCGAAAAGTTCAGCATTGCGGGCGTATCCGGCAAAATCCAGGTGATTATTCCGCGCAAGGGCATTCTGGAGCTGTCGCGTTTGCTGTCGGAAGGTGACGAACTGGCGGAGTTGGCCTTGGGCACGAACCACATTCGTGTCACGACCCAGAATTTCACGTTCACATCCAAACTGGTAGACGGCAAATTCCCGGATTATGACCGCGTGTTGCCCAAAGGGGGGGACAAAATCGTGGTGGCGAATCGCAGTATTCTGCGCAACGCGCTGAGCCGTGCCGCGATCTTGTCCAACGAAAAGTTCCGCGGTATTCGCCTGGTGCTGGCCAAGGACGAACTGAAGATTCTGGCCAATAACCCGGAACAGGAAGAAGCCGAAGATATTGTTAGCGTTGAATACCCCGGATCCGCACTGGAGATTGGCTTCAATGTTGGCTATCTGGTGGATGTGTTGAGCGTCATCAACACGGAAACCGTGCAATTGGTGCTGTCGGATGCCAACAGCAGCGCGCTGATCCATGCGGGAGAACAGAGTGGTTCGGGCTCCCTGTACGTAGTCATGCCAATGCGTCTATAAGGCCAGGCCGCCGCTCCCCTTCCCTTCTCGATACCGCTTCCATGACTCAGCTTGCGCGGCTGTATATCCAGGGTCTGCGCAATATCACGGAGGCGGATTTTCAGCCCTGCTCCCACCTGAATCTTCTCTTGGGTGAAAACGGCTCTGGTAAAACCAGTGTGCTGGAGGCTGTCTATATGCTGGGCACGGGCCGCTCGTTCCGTGGCCATTTGCAACGGCCCCTGATTCAAGAAGGGCAAGCGCTTTGCTCTGTCTATGGCGAACTGGAGGCTGGGGTGTCGCTGGGCATTCAGCGTGGCCGCCAGGGCATTCAGACCTTGAAAGTGGGCGGCACCCAGGCAGATAGCGCCTCGCAGTTGTCGCAGGCCCTCCCGCTCCTCCTCCTCAACAGTGACACGTTTGCGATTTTGGAGGGTAGCCCAACAGAGAGGCGGCGTTTCATCGACTGGGGAGTGTTTCACGTGAAACATGAATTCCTGCGGCACTGGAAAATCGCGCGGCAAGCGTTGAAGCAACGCAACCAGCTATTACGGCAAGAGGCCCCTGTGGTGGAGTTGGCGCCATGGACCCAGGCGCTCGCAGGCCATGCGCAAGAAATGCACTTACTAAGGGCAGACTATCTGCGCCAATTTGAAGCACATCTGTGGCCCCTGCTAGGCGATTTGCTCGGGGAAGAGTTGGCGGCGCGCTTCACTATGGACTACTTGCCTGGCTGGGATGTAGAACAGTCGCTGGAAACACAACTGCACCACGCTCTGCCGCGCGATCGTCAACATGGGCATACCACGGTGGGTCCGCATCGGGCGGAATTACGGCTACGTTGGGGAGGGCAAGACGTGGCATCCGTGCTTTCTCGCGGACAAATGAAGCTGCTCATCTGTGCGTTGCGTCTGGGACAGGCATCATTATTGCAATTGCTGAGCGGCACCGGCTGTGTATTGCTGATCGACGACCTGCCCGCGGAGCTGGATGGCGCCAATCGAGGGCGGGTATGCGTGCAATTGGAGCGTTTGGCCTTGCAAACCTTCATGACTTGCATCGAGCCTGAGGCTTTGTTGCCCGCGCTACAGGCGAGCAGCGAAAAAGCGGGAGGCGTGGCGCCAAGATTGTTTCACGTGAAACGTGGTAGAATAGAAACTCAACTTTAGACACAGCGCACGGCCAAAACTCAATAAAATCAGCCCATTAGCCCTGCTTTACTGGCAGGGAGGCGAAGCGTTGGCGTGTAGCGATAGGGTAACGGAATGGCAGAACAAGGCACCTACGACTCCTCCAGCATCAAGGTTTTGAAAGGCTTGGATGCGGTGCGTAAACGCCCCGGCATGTACATCGGCGACACCGATGATGGCACTGGCCTGCATCACATGGTGTTTGAGGTGGTCGATAACTCCATTGACGAGGCGTTGGCAGGCCACTGCGATACGATCAAGGTGGTGATCCACACCGACGAATCGGTTAGCGTCGAAGACAACGGGCGCGGTATTCCGACGGAAATGCACGAAGAAGGCGTTTCCGCCGCCGAAGTCATCATGACCATTCTTCATGCAGGCGGTAAATTCAACAACGACGATGATGGCGGCTCCTATAAAGTCAGCGGCGGCCTGCACGGCGTGGGAGTGTCCGTAGTCAATGCGCTGTCTTCGCATTTGCGGTTGACGATTCATCGCGGCGGCGAAATTCACGAGCAGATCTATCACCACGGCGTGCCGGAAGCGCCGCTGAAGGTGGTAGGCAAGACGGACCATACCGGCACCACGATACACTTCAAGCCTTCGACGGAAACCTTCAGCAACATCGAATTCAAATACGAAATTCTGGAGAAGAAACTGCGCGAACTGGCCTTCCTCAACGCCGGTGTTGCCATCGAATTGGCGGACGAGCGCACGGACAAGCGTGAAAGCTTCAAGTACCAAGGTGGCCTTCATGCCTTTATCGACTACCTGAACAAGAGCCGCACCCCGATCAGCAAGGTGTTCCATTTCAGCTCGCAACTCAACGGCACGGGCGTCGAGGTGGCCTTGCAGTGGAATGACGGTTATCAGGAAAACGTCTACCCCTACACCAACAACATTCCCCAGCGCGATGGCGGCACACACTTGGCGGGTTTCCGCGCGGCGCTCACGCGCGTGCTGAAGAACTACATCGACAAGGAAATGGAAGGCAAGCGCGCCAAGGATGTCGAAGTTACCGGCGATGATGCCCGCGAAGGCTTGACGGCTATCATCTCGGTAAAAGTGCCAGACCCGAAATTCTCATCCCAGACCAAGGACAAACTGGTGTCCTCGGAAGTGAAAACCGCCGTGGAACAGGAAATGGCGGAACATTTCAGCAGTTTTCTGCTGGAAAATCCTCAGGAAGCCAAGAGCATCGTGGGCAAAATGATCGATGCTGCCCGCGCCCGCGAAGCCGCGCGCAAAGCGCGCGAGATGACCCGCCGTAAAGGCGCACTCGACGTGGCTGGCCTGCCCGGCAAGCTGGCGGACTGCCAGGAAAAAGACCCTGCCCTGTCCGAACTTTACATTGTGGAGGGCGATTCAGCCGGCGGTTCCGCCAAGCAAGGCCGCAACCGCAAGAACCAAGCGATTCTGCCGCTCAAAGGCAAGATTCTCAACGTGGAAAAAGCGCGCTTCGACAAAATGCTCAGCTCGGCCGAGATCGGCACGCTGATCAAGGCGCTGGGCTGCGGTATCGGCAGCGAGGAGTTCAACCCGGAGGCCCTGCGCTACCACAGCATCATCATCATGACGGACGCCGACGTGGATGGCTCACACATCCGCACCTTGCTGCTCACGTTTTTCTTCCGCCAAATGCGCCCCTTGGTCGAGCGCGGCCACATCTACATCGCGCAGCCGCCGCTTTACAAGATTCGCAAGGGCAAACAGGAACAGTATTTGAAAGACGATGACGAACTGGCGCAATACCAAACCCAGATGGCGCTGGAAGATGCCAGCCTGCATGTCAACGCGGATGCGCCAGGCATCGGTGGCACCGCGCTACAGAGTCTGGTGCAGGATTATCGCAACGTGCAGGCACAGATTCGGCGCTTATCGCGTCAGTACCCGGTCGAAGTGCTGCAAAGCCTGCTGAATTTGACGCCGCTCGCCGCAGAAAGCCTGGGGCAGGAAAGCCTGGTGCGCGAGTGGGTGGCCAATTTGGAACGAACGATCCAAGAAAACTCCAAGGCTGGCGCTGTTTATACCTTTGTCGTGCGTTACGACGAGGAAGCGCATAGCTATGTGCCGGTGGTGACTTCGCAGGTGCATGGCGTTACGCGCAAGGTGACGCTATCCAACGATTTCTTCAAATCCAATGAGTATCGGGAAATCTGCCGCCTCGGCGCTGCGCTGCGTGGTTTGCTTGAGCCGGGTGCCTATATCAAACGTAGCGAAAAAACGCACCCTGTCAGCGATTTCAAGCAAGCGCTGGAGTGGCTGATGGCCGACAGCATGAAAGGCCACTATTTGCAGCGTTACAAAGGTCTCGGCGAAATGAACCCGGAACAACTCTGGGAAACCACCATGGACCCAGCTTTCCGCCGTATGTCGCGGGTAACGATCGAGGATGCCATGGGCGCCGATCAATTGTTCTATACCTTGATGGGCGATCAAGTGGAGCCACGCCGCGACTTCATCGAAACCAACGCGCTGGCGGTTGCTAATTTGGACGTTTGATTCCAATTTGCTGTAGACAGTAACAAATATCCTCTTTTCCCAGCCATTTCAGGATTCAAGACCACCCCACCCTACGGGCACCCCTCCACAGGAGGGGAATTTATCTATCACACCTTGCAAACAACTCCACCACTGTACGGAGAGTAAATTCCCCTCCTGTGGAGGGGTGGACGCCGTAGGCGGACGGGGTGGTATAAATCTGCATGGGGCTCTCCCGCAAGCGGGCGAGGGGAGAAATAATGTCAATGATTCGATCAAAAATGCTCTAAACTAATTTCAGCCCAATCGTTCCGCTATCCACCCACTCACCATTTCGGTCAACTCGCGCGGCTCACGGCCCGTGGCGTCGATCGGCGTGCCGATGTGAACGGTGATGGTGCCGGGCTTTTTCAGGAATTGATGCGCTGGCCAAAAACGGCCCGCATCATGCGCGACAGGCAGCACCTTGGCCTTGGCGGCAATCGCCAGTTCAGCACCGCCGGGGGCAAACTTGCGTGCTTCGCCAGGATTCACGCGCGAGGTGCCTTCAGGAAACACCAATACGGACAAGCCTTCGGCTAAGCGCGCGCAACCTTGGGTTAAAAGTGTTAGCCGCGCCTCCTTACGTTTGCTGCGATCAATGGCGATCGGCTTGAGCAGTTTCAAAGCCCAGCCAAAAAACGGGATTTTCAGCAACTCGACTTTAAGTATTGGACAAATCGGAACGAAATAAAGCACGAGAAACACCGTTTCCCAGGCGCTCTGATGGTTGCTGAGTACCACTACGGGTTCCTTGGGGATGTTCTCGGCGCCGATAATGTTGCAGCGCACGCCGCAGGTAATGCGCAGCCACCACAGTGCGAAGCGGTTCCAGATCAGACACAAGCGGTAACGGCCACGCAGTGAAAGTACAGGCGCAAGCACTACGCAGAGAGTGGCGTGCGGGATCAGGCTGAGGCTGTAACCGGTATAAAACAGCAGCGAACGCAAATAGCGGATCATGGGAGTCGAGGCGTTGTGGTGAGAATGTAAGTAGCCGCGGCGGCAAGATCCGGGACGACGACCGCCGCTGCGCGCAAGTGCGGGGAAAGGCTGGCCAGCGTGCGCTCGCCTTTGCCGCTAAGGACGAGGATGGGGCGGCAATTGCGGCTGAGCGCGGTTTCGATGTCTTTCCCGGTATCGCCAACGAACCAGGCATGTTCCAGCGGCAGGTGCAGTTCTTGCGCGATGGCGTCGAGCAACCCCGGCAGCGGTTTGCGGCAGGCACAGCCGGCATTGGGCAGATGCGGGCAGTAGCTTAGCGCAGCGATGTGGCCGCCCGCCTCTTCCACCAAGGTATACATCAGCGCGTGCATTTGTGCCAGCGCGTCGTCGCTATAGTAGCCGCGCCCGATTCCTGACTGATTGGTTGCCACAGCTACCTTGAAGCCGGCGCGGCTCAGCCGCGCGATGGCGTCGATGCTGCCTGGAATCGGGATCCATTCATCCACGGAGCGGATGTAGTCGTCCGAATCCTGGTTGATCACGCCGTCACGGTCCAGGATCACCAGCGAGGTGGCGGTAGGCTCACACATTTTGCAACAGCGAAATATCGGCGATGCGCAAGAACAACTGGCGCAGTTCGCTTAGTAGCGCCAAGCGATTATGGCGTAGCGCCGGGTCTTCCGCATTTACCATCACTTGGTCAAAAAAGGCATCGACCGGCGCGCGCAGCGTTGCCATCGTGGCAAGCGCTTCGGTGAAACGCGAACTGGCAAGCAAAGGATCAGCGACGGCGCGCACGCCATACAGGGCCGTGGCGAGCGCGTGTTCGGCAGGCTCTTGCAACAGCGCCGTGCTGCACTGCGCGGGCGGCGTGGTGGCGGCTTTTTGCAGAATATTTCCTACTCGCTTGTTGGCGCTTGCCAGCGCCTGTGCATCCGTCAGCGTGGCAAAGTGCGCCACGGCTTTGATGCGGGCATCGAATTCCAAGGGGCTTTGCGGACGTACCGCGTCCACCGCCAGAAACACGTCGGCAGCAATGTGCTGATCTGCGTAATAGGCGCGCAGACGCTCGTTGATGAACGCCACGATGTCCTGGCTGGCATCCTTCACCTTGGCGTTGCCGTCAAAGCCCGCCATCGCGGCGGAGACGGCGCGCGGCAGCGACAAAGGTAACTGTTGTTCAATAATCAAACGCAGCACGCCGAGCGCCGCGCGGCGCAAGGCGAAAGGATCCTTGGAGCCCGTGGGCGGCTGCCCCAGGCCAAAGAGCCCGGCGATAGTGTCGAGCCGCTCGGCCAGGGCCAGCACACGCCCTGTACGGCTGGTTGGCAAGAGATCGCCTGCGAAGCGTGGCAGGTATTGTTCATTGAGCGCGAGCGCCACGTCTTCTGGTTCGCCGTCGTGCCGCGCGTAGTGCTGGCCCATGATGCCTTGCAGTTCGGCGAATTCGTACACCATGGAGGTCATCAGGTCGCATTTGCCAAGCTCGGCAGCGCGCGCGGCCAGCGCGGCGTCATAACCCAGCTCCTTGGCGAGCGCGACGGCCAGATATTTCACGCGCTGTGTTTTGTCGTACAGCGTGCCGAGATCTTGCTGGAACACGACAGTCTTGAGTTTTTCGATGCGTGCGCTGAGCGGCTGGCGGCGGTCCTGGTTGAAGAAGAACGCGGCGTCGGCCAAACGTGGGCGAATCACCTTTTCATTGCCCGCGATCACTTGCGCGGGATCGCGGCTTGCGAGATTACTGAGCGTGATGAAGTACGGCAGGATGCGGTTATCCGCATCGAGCAGATGGAAGCATTTTTGATGCTCCTTCATCGACGAAATCAGCGCTTCCTTCGGCACGTTCAGAAACGCTTCATCGAAGCGGCCAGCCAATGCGACCGGCCATTCCACTAACGCGGTTACTTCGTCCAGCAGCGCCTCGTCGATGATGGCGCGGCCTTTGAGTTCAAGCGCCTTGGCCTCGATCTGCTGGCGCACCTGTGCGCGGCGCGCAGTGAAATCGGCGATGACCTTGCCGCTTTGCAGCGTGCTCTGGTACTGCGCAGGCGTGGTAAGCGTGAGCGGCGCGGTGTGCATGAAGCGATGCCCGCGCGAGGTATTGCCCGTGCGTTGGCCCATGATGACGGCATCGATCACGCTGTCGCCCAATAACAGCACCACCCATTGCACCGGGCGTACGAATTCGTCACGGCTGCTACCCCAGCGCATACGCTTGGGAATCGGCAAAGCCGCCAGCGCGTCCTGCACCATGGCGGGAATCAGCGTAGCAGTGGCGGCGCCAGGGTGGGTGACGCCGTAATAGAGTTTCGTCACCTTGCCATCGCTGCGTTGTTCGAGCGCGCTGACATCGACGCCGCAAGAGCGCGCGAAACCTTCTGCGGCTTTGGAGGGTTTGCCGTCGGCGCCGAAGGCGGCCTGCACGGCGGGCCCCCATTTTTCCAGTGTGCGGGCCGCTTGCTCGGTATCAAGCTGCGTAACAAGCAGCGCCAAACGGCGCGGCGTGGCGAAACGCTGTACCGAGGCGAAGTTCAGGCCCGCGAGTTTCAGTTGGCTGGCGAATGTCTCGTCAAAGGCGCTGGACAATGTTGGCAGCGCCTTGGGCGGCAGTTCTTCGGTGCCGATTTCGATCAAGAGATCTGCGTTAAGCATGAGTGAATTTCTCCAGACATTCCTGGCGCAGCGCGGCGGGCGCCAGGGGGAAACCGAGCCGTGCGCGGGATTCGTAATAAGCCTGGGCCACCTCGCGCGCCAGTGTGCGGACACGCAAAATATAGCGTTGCCGCTCGGTAACGGAAATGGCGGAGCGCGCATCGAGCAGGTTGAAGCAATGCGAAGCCTTGAGCACTTGCTCATAAGCAGGCAATACCAGTTTAGCGGCAATCAGCTTCTGGCATTCAGTTTCGTATTGCGTAAAATACTGGAACAAGTTGTCTATATTGGCGTATTCAAAGTTGAATGCCGACATTTCCACTTCATTCTGATGAAACACGTCGCCATAGGTGGCAGTACCGTTGGGCGTGTGTGCCCATACAATGTCGAAGATGCGATCTTTGTTCTGCAAGTACATGGCGATGCGCTCGAGACCATAAGTGATCTCGCCGCTCACCGGATAGCATTCGAGGCCGCCTACCTGCTGGAAGTAGGTGAACTGCGTTACCTCCATGCCGTTGAGCCACACTTCCCAGCCCAGGCCCCAGGCGCCGAGTGTGGGCGATTCCCAGTTGTCTTCCACGAAGCGGATGTCGTGGATGCTGGTGTCGATGCCGAGGTAGCGCAGCGAATCGAGGTACAGTTCCTGGATGTTCAGCGGCGAGGGTTTGAGGATCACTTGAAACTGGTAGTAGTGCTGCAAGCGCATCGGATTTTCGCCGTAGCGGCTGTCGGTGGGGCGGCGGCAGGGTTGTACGTAGGCGGTGTTCCAGCTTTCCGGCCCGATGGCGCGCAGGAAAGTGGCCGGATGAAACGTGCCAGCGCCGACTTCAAGATCAAGCGGCTGCACGATCACGCAGCCATGATCGGCCCAGAATTGTTGCAGGGCCAGGATCAAGCCCTGAAAGGTGGAAACATCAACTGAGGTAGTCAAAAAGAACTCCAGACTGAGCGGGTTCGAGTACTATTGCGCGCAATGATTGACGCGCAATGATTGATAAGGCGATTGGCAAGGCGCAGGAACGAAAAAGTCGCCTATTATCCTGAAAAGGCCCGAACATGGCGAGACATCCGCCTGTGCGTTAGCCGCGTTTACAGCCGTTCTCTGCCCGATCGCCGCATGAAATCACGCCTGATTCTCACCACGCTGAGGTTTTTGTCCTGGCTGCCCTTGCGCTGGCAACGCCGCGTAGGGACCGTGTGCGCCGCCCTTGCCTTTCTGCTGAATACCCGCATGGCGCGTACCACCTTGACCAATCTTGCGCTGTGTTTTCCTGAGCTTTCGGCGCCAGAGTGCCGTCAGTTGACACAGGCCAGCCTGCGCCACACGTTTCAGACCATTTGCGAAGCGGGCTCTGTGTGGCTGTGGCCAGCAGAGCGCACACTGGGCTGTATCGCGCGTGTCGAGGGCTTGCCGCTCTTGTTCGATGCCGTGGCCGAGGGCAAGGGTGTCATCGTGGCGGGGCCGCATCTGGGGAACTGGGAATTGCTGGGTCTTTATCTCAGCCGCGCGGGTACGGGCCCGTCGTATCAGCTGTTTCAGCCGCCAAGCGATCCGCGTATCGCGCAAGCAATCTACACCGCGCGCAGCCGCGGCGGCGCCAACATGGTGGCCACGGACAAACAAGGCGTGGCCATGCTGCTGCGCGCCTTGCGCGCGGGCGAGATCGTGGGCATTCTGCCCGATCAGGTGCCGCCGCCCGAAAGCGGCGACTTTGCCCCCTTCTTCGGCGTGAGCGCGCTGACCATGACCTTGCTCACACGCTTACAGCAGAAAACCGGCGCGCGCGTTCTCGGCGGTGTGGCCAAGCGCACGCCGGATGGTTTCGAGATCGTTTTCAGTGAACCCGATCCCATGATTTATGCGCAAGACCCGCAAACGGCGCTGGCCGGACTCAACGCCACCGTGGAGGCCATGGTGCGGCAAATTCCGGCGCAATATCAGTGGGAATACAAGCGCTTCAAGCGGCAGCCGCCGGGCTACCTCTCGCCGTACCAATAACAAGGTAGGTTTATTCAGCGATGGGCCAGCCTCGAATCGTGTCATCGGGTGAGGAAATAGCGAAGCTATCATCAAATAATTATTAGAGCGGCACTCCCTCGCCAATACACCCACCGGCGACGGCCAACAGCCCTCGCAATTGAAGTGCTAGATTGGTGGATTTGTGACAGAGTTCACAGATTGCATTGCAAGAGACTATTACTGTACGCCCCTTCTCAGCGCAGTGATCAATATCATGGACACACCTGAAATCATCGACGTGCACACGGGCATCGTGCTAAGCAGTTCCAAAGCCGAGCTGCAAAAATGGCTTCAAGCTCTTTATTCGCTGGCAACGGCGAGCGGCGACATTCCTTTCGAGCAACTGGCACGTGATCTGGGTGTCGATGAGCGAACCGTGCGCAGGTTGGCGCAATCCATTCATGATTTTAGTCTGAACAGTAAAGATTATAAAAAGCCGCGGCGAACCCGGCGGCATGGCGTCATTGAGCCGATCGACGCTGTGTTTGATACCGTGGCGGGTAAGCTGGCCACTAACCCGCAAGCCCCGGCCCCGCTCATGGGCGAGGGTGTCGAGGCAATGGCGGGGCAGGAATATGCGCGCGTCAAGAGCTTTTTGCGCACGGCGTTTCGCGCCATGTTTGCCATTGAGCTGCGTCGCTGGGAGGAGGCGTTATCCGCGGAATTATGGGAAGCGTTCAAGGACCTGATGCAATGGCGTGACAATTTGCCGAGCCGCCCGCCATGGTGGGACAAACTGGTCACGGAATTGCTGTGTGAATCGCTCGATGTGGATGTTGCAAAGTACTTGCTGGCGATGAAGTCAGGAGATGCGCCACTTTTGGAGGGGGGCAGTCCGCGGCGAATTGGCCGCAAAACTGGGCCGCGGAAATGACGCCACACCATTTTGGAATCATCAATCCTTTTTCAATAAAGCGTAATAAAACCCATCATGTCCGCCGGATGCCGGTAAAAGCTGCGCGCCAATTTCTGCCGGTGCCAGTTGCGCGCCTGGCACGGTAAGCGGCAGCGCGTGCGCATCGGAGTGGCCTGTTAGGAACGCGGCGATTTGTGCGGCGTTTTCTGCGTGCAGCACCGAGCAGGTGGAATACAGCAGGTGAGCGCCGCTGCGTAACAAAGGCCATGCGGCGTCCAGCAGCGCGCGCTGTTTGCGTATCAGCGCGGCCACTTCCTCCGGGGTGCGCAGCAGCTTGATGTCGGGGTGGCGGCGGATCACGCCGGTGCCGGAACATGGCACATCGAGCAGGATCGCATCGAAACTGGCGGGGGCGTAGGGGTGAGCTTGTGTCAGATCGCCTTCGGTAACGTCCGCGTTCAATTGCAAGCGCGCCAGATTTTCGCGCACTCGTGTTAGACGTGAGGCATCGGCATCCAGCGCCACGAGTTGCAGCCGTGGGTGCGCTTCGAGCAGAGCGCAGGTTTTGCCGCCGGGCGCGGCGCAGGCATCGAGCACGCGCGCGGTGTCGTGCAGCGGCAAGAGTTCGGCAACCAACTGCGAGGCGGCATCTTGTACGCTGATCCAGCCGGCATCAAAGCCCGGCAAGGCGAGTACGTCGCAGGGTTGCATCAGGTGCAGGCCCTGCGGCGACAAGGCGTCTGCGTGTGCGGCGATGCCAGCCTCTTCCAATTGCTTCAGGTAGCTATCGCGGGGGAGTTGGCGCCGGTTCACTCGCAAGGTCATCGGCGCGGGGCTGTTGTTGGCGTCGAGAAGGCTGCGATAGTGGCGCGGCCAATCGCGCTTGAATTGATCGAGCAGCCACACAGGGTGTGAATACCATTGGCTGTAATCCTTGGCGCAATGTTCCAGCAAGGTATCGCGCGAGCGCTGTGCTTCGCGCAGCACGGCGTTGATTAAGCCTTTGGCCCACGGTTTGTGTAGCGCGTCGCTGGCCGCCACTGTTTCGTTCAACACGGCGTGGTCGGGGGTACGCATGAAATAAAGCTGGTAGAGGCCGAGCAGGATCAGGCTGTGCAGGTCTTGATCCTTGCCGCGCAGCGGGCGTTCGAGCAGTTGTGCGGCGATGGCGTCAAGGCGGTGGTACCAGCGGCACACGCCGTAGCACCATTCTTGCAGGCGGGCGGCGTCCGCGCCGAGTTGGCGCTTGAGCGCGGCGTCGAGCAGCGAACTCAGCGAACCCTGCCGCTGCCGAATGCTCAACAGAATGCGGCAATAATGGCGGTGGAGTTCAGCCGCCATGCGGGCTAGAGGCGAAGCGCTGGTGAGGGGCCAGGTAATCGGGGTGGCCGTTGCGCAGGGCCGCCACCGTTACCGCGTTCTTGCCGTCGAGCTGTACCGCGTGCACCTCCAGCGCGCCTTCTCCGCAGGCCACCAAAAAAGAGTGATCACTCACTTTCATGATCGTGCCAGGTTCGGCGGGGCCGCAGAGCAATTGTGGCACGGCCTGCAACACGCGCAGGCGGGCGCCGTGGTGGTAAGTAAAAGCGGGGACACGCGGGTAGAAGGCGCGGACCTGCGCGGCGATGTCGGCGGCTCCTTTGTGCCAGTCGATCAAGGCTTCCTGCTTTTGAATCTTGGCGGCGTAGGTGACAGCCTCGCCAGACGCTTGCGGCACAGGTGTGGGTGGGTCGGTTTCGAGCCGGGTCAGCACGGTGCACAGCGCCTCTTTGCCCAGGGCGCACAAGCGCTGGCTCAGGCTGTCGCTGGTGTCATCGCTGGCGATGGGGATGCTGCGGCGCAACAATACAGGGCCTGTATCGAGGCCAGCATCCATCTGCATGATACAGACGCCGGTTTCCGCATCGCGCGCCACAATGGCTCGTTCGATCGGCGCCGCGCCGCGCCAGCGCGGCAGCAGCGAGGCGTGTACGTTGAGGCAGCCATACTTGGGCAGCGCCAGCACCGCGGGCGGCAGCAGCAGGCCCTAGGCCACCACCACCATGACCTCTGGTGCCAGCGCGCGCAGTGGCGCCAAGGAATTTTCGTCCTTGAACGAAAGCGGCTGAAATACCGGGATGCCATGTTGTTCAGCCAAGGCTTTCACCGGAGTAGGCAGCAGCTTTTTGCCGCGCCCGGTGGGGCGATCTGGCTGAGAGTAAGCGCCCACTACGTTGAAACCGCCTTCCAGTAATGCACGCAAGTGCTCGGCGGCGAACGTGGGCGTTCCAGAGAAAACGATGCGAAGAGAAGAGTTCATGGCAGGCGTGATGGCCGCGGGGTTCTACTAGCGCAGGCGGCCTCAGTCGGCCGTTTGCTTTTTGTCTTTGAGCAGTTTGTGCTTGATGCGCTGCCGCTTGAGGATCGACAGATAGTCCACGAACAGTTTGCCGTCCAAATGATCCACTTCGTGTTGCAGACAAACGGCCAACAGCCCTTCAGCCTCCTGCTCAAACGCAAGGCCATTGCGATCAAGCGCCTTTACCAGGATGCGGCGCGCTCGGGTGACGAGATCGTAGAAACCGGGCACGGACAAACAGCCTTCTTCATAACCCATGGGTTCGGGATCCAGCACGGTGATCTCGGGATTGATGAACACCAGCGGCGCATCTTTGGTTTCCGTCACGTCGAGCACCAACAGGCGCTTGTGAAAATCCACCTGGGTGGCGGCGAGGCCGATGCCGTTGGCGGCGTACATGGTTTCCAGCATGTCGTCGAGGGTGCTGCGCAGGGAATCGTTGATTTCCTGCATCTGCACCACGGCGGCGCGTTTGCGCAGGCGCAGGTCGGGGTATTCGAGGATGGTCAATAAGCTCATGGCGTGCAGCAGCGGGCAACGGGGCCGAGAATGATACGCCAAATCCGCACCCGATGTTACGGGCTAGGTGCGTGCCAACCCATGGCGCCGTGAGCCGCGCGCGAGACGATGCTTGCCGACAGGCGGTGCGATGCCCGCCTGCGCTGGAGGCTTGCGTAAATATGCAATGAAGAAATTCAATATATTAGAATAATTATTCTGTTAGTCGGTGATACCACACGCGATATTAATACTGGCTCATTACCATGCCTGCAATCAGGGTGGATATGACCAGGAGTAGTAGTATGCGATTTGTGAGGCTATCAAAGATTCGCGCCTCTGCGTTGGCGCTCATGGCGCTGCTGGCAGACTTGCCGGCAATTGCGGCGGCAGCCGATGCCGCTACCACGGCGGCGTCGGCTAAATCCAATGATGAAGCTGACGTCATCGTGGTGCTGGGCACGCGCCGAACCGATCGCACCGTTGCGAACTCGCCAGTGCCGATCGACATCATTCCTCAGGAAGCGATCGAGGATCAGCCCTGGTTCGACATGAATGATGTCGTGCGTGCGCTGGTGCCGTCCTTTCAGGTGGATCGCTTTGCGATGAACGATGGCTCAACCTTCGTCCGCTCGCCAACGATGCGCGGTTTGCCGCCGGACGAGACGCTGGTGTTGGTCAATGGCAAGCGCCGTCACCGGGCGGCCTTGGTCTCGCCGACTGGCGGCTATCAGGGCGTGGATATGTCGATGATCCCGTCTGTTGCGCTCAAACGGCTCGAAGTGCTGCGCGACGGCGCCTCTGCGCAATACGGGTCGGATGCCATTGCGGGCGTGTTCAATTTTCAACTGAAAGACAATGCAGAGGGCGGCGAGCTGCGCACGCAATATGGCCAATTCTATGAAGGTGACGGCAAGGCACGGCAGGTTTCCGGCAACATAGGCTTGCCGCTGACTGAAAACGGCTTCATCAGCATCAGTGCCGAATGGAGCCAGAATGACCAGACCTCGCGCGGTGCGCAGACGCCGGGTGCATACATCCTTGCCCAGAAATACCCCGAGCAATATGGCGACATTCGTAACCCCTCGCAGATCTGGGGCAATCCGGCGTCGGACGGCGTGAAGACTTTTTTCAACGCAGGGATCGATATTGGCAGCGAGGCGAAGTTCTATGCGTTCGGCAGTTATGCCAATGTTCATTACGATAGCGATTTCAACTACAGGCAGCCGATCGATGTCACCGGCCCGGACAAGGCAGGTAACGGCAACAGCACGCTCTATTCGCAGGCCGGTTCGGTTTTCGCAACGCTTTATACTCAGCAAATTCCGGGCCTCTACGATCAATATGGCCAGCCGGTGTTTGATGGCGCTGGGCCAACCTACAATATCCGGCAGCTTTATCCGCTCGGTTTTACCCCGCGTTTCTACGGCCATATCGTCGATGCGTCGCTCGCGTCTGGGTTCAAGGGCGAACATGGCCCTTTCGCCTGGGATTTGAGCGCGAATTATGGCCAGAATGAAATCGCCTATTCCATGAAGAATTCGATCAACCCGTCGATGGGTGCGGATTCGCCGACCGATTTCTATCTTGGCACGCTGATGGAGCGTGAAACCGACCTCAATGCAGACTTCACCTATACGGTGGATGCGGGTCTTGCCTCGCCGCTGGTGTTCGGCGTTGGCGCTGAGCATCGCCGCGATGCCTACGAAATCACACCAGGCGATCCCGCTTCCTATGCGGTTGGGCTTTATGGTTATCAGCGGGTACAGAATGCGGATGGAACACAATTTTGGAACGCTGCTCAGGGTATCGGCTCGAACGGCTTCATGGGCTTTCCCGACACGGCGGCCATTGATTTGGCGCGTCAAAGCTGGGGTGTTTATGGGCAGGTCGAGGCCGATGTTATCCAAGGCTTGACCTTCGATGCCGCGCTGCGGCATGAAGATTTCTCTGACTTTGGCGGCACGACAAACTGGAAAGTCGCCGCGCTTTATAAGCCGGTGTCCTGGATTTCGGCGCGCGCGGCCTACAGCACCGGCTTCCGCGCGCCGACGGTTGGCCAGCTTTACCAAACCCAGATTACCTATAGCTGGGTGGGTCAGAGCCCGGTAGAGGCGGCGATTTATCCCGTCTCGCACACCGCCGCTCAAGCCTTTGGTGCGCTACCTCTCAAGCCGGAACAATCAGAAAACCTGTCGGCTGGCTTGGTGCTGACGCCGCAGCGGGGCCTGACCTTCACACTGGATTATTACCTGATCGACATCCGTGATCGTTTGAGTCTCACCGGCTATATGGATATGACCAATAACACGCTTGGCATGAGCGCGGAACAAAAGCGGAAAATTCTGATTGATCTCGGCTTGCCCAACGCGCAGACGCTGGCGCGCTTGCGTTATTTCACCAATGCCTATGCGACTCGTACCGAAGGGCTCGACCTGGTGGGCACTTATCGCCTCGATACCGGCATTGGACGTTTTACCACGACGCTGGCCGCCAATTACAACAAGTCGCAGGTCACGTCGGTCACGCCGCTCATGGTGCTGGGTTCGCCCTATAACGTGGTCGATCCCACCGTGGTTGGCAACACCACCCAGGGTACGCCGAAATGGCGTTTCTACATGACCGAGGTGTATGAAAACGGCAAGTTCAGCCTCACTGTCCACCCCAATTTCTTTGCGGGCTGGACGGTGTTCGATGTTCCCGCCAATGGCGGCACGCGCAGCTTTCCGGGCGATTTCACGCTGGATATATCGGCAAGCTACCAGCTCAATGACTGGGTGCAACTTGCAATTGGCGCCTCGAACCTGTTCGACAGATACCCTGCCAAGGATCTCAAGGCCGAGGATGGCGGCTTGAACTACTACACGTTCACGGGTGGCCTGAATAATGGCCGTGTTTATCCCGAGAACGCGCCTTATGGTTATAACGGCGGTTTTTGGTACGCTCGTGCCAATTTCAAGTTCTAATTCCTTGCCGGGATGGTTTTCAGTGTTGTAGAGGAGGCTGTTTTTATGAAATTTTATTTTATGAAATCTTCGTTCTTTATTGTAGGCGCAAGTCTGGCGGCGGCGTTGCTTGCTCCAGGCGCGGCGAATGCGCAGAACGATCAGGTCGCTGCCGAGGTACAAAGCCGGCTCATTTTTGTCACCATTGACGGTGTGCGCTGGCAGGAAATCTACCACGGCGCTGCGGAGCGGATCGTCGATGACCCGCGTCGCACGCCTGAGGCGGAGCGCATCCGCAAGGACTATCTGCCCAACGATCAGCTTGCCGTAGCACTGACACCATTTCTGCATAGCCTGGAAGCAAAAAACGGCCTATTGCTGGGGAATCGTGACAAAAATTACTGTATGCGAGTCGGCAATCGTTACTGGTTCTCCTACCCTGGCTACAACGAAATGCTGACTGGCCGCACCGACACTTGGGCCAATACCAATGACCCAATCGTCAATCCAGACATCACGATCCTGGAGTGGGTCAATCACTTGCCGGGCTATGCCGGGAAGGTTCGCGCTTACGCGACCTGGAACAATTTCCGCAATATTCTCAATCAGAAGCGCAGCGGCATTGCGGTCAACGACCCAGACACGCCGTTGCCAGAGGTCGCTTACGATAATGCCGACGCCCGTACCCAGGCGCTCGCGCTCCAGTCGCTCAAGCACGAAGATCCCCGCGTGCTTTTTGTCGGTTTTGGGCAAACTGACGAGTATGCGCATGAAGGCCGCTATGACCATTATCTGGACGCACTCCACGCAGCCGATGGCTATATCAAGGCGCTGTGGGATGCCGTGCAGGCAGACCCACGTTGGGCCGGAAATACCACGCTGATCGTGACAACGGATCATGGGCGCGGTCTCGCCGATTTCGACAATGAGAATTGGCGCCGCCATTCCAGTGGCATCGATGCCGAAGGGCTCTTCCATCCAGAAGATAGCTGGCCCGGTTCGGACCAGACGTGGGCAGCCTACCTTGGCCCGCGCCCGGTCGAGCCAACCAGCGCGCCGGTACCTCAGCTCTGGCCGTGCCCGACCACCAGCCAACTTGCCGCCACGGCGCTCGAGGCCCTCGGCCTTCAGTGGCGCGATTTCAACCCGAAGATGAACCCGCCGCTGCTGCGTCTGCTGGAATGAGTGGCACTTTGTTTGCGCCAAGGCTGAGCGTGGGCTATACCGGAGGCGCTCACGAGGAAGCATTCCCATGGATGGTCAGGACGACGCGCTCACACTCTTGCACACCTGGCTGCTGCTCAGCCTGCAAACAACCTTGAACGCCGCCAAGCTCAAGGAATCGTGTGCGCAAGGCTGGAATGCGCACACGGCAGCAGCGACCTTGCGCAAGATAAACAAGGACGAGCTTTGCAAAGCACAGCGCCAATTGCCGCGCGTGCTGGAGTGGCTGGCACAGGAGGGCAATGCGCTGCTGCCGCTCTATGCCCCGGATTACCCGCCGCTTTTGGCCGCGCTGCACGATCCACCGCCGGTCTTGTATCTGCAAGGGCGTCAAGAGGCTTTGTCTTTGCCACAAATGGCGATAGTGGGGACTCGCAAACCCAGTGCGGATGGGCGGCGTCTGGCGCGTGAATTCGGCGCGGCGCTGGTACAAAGTGGCTATGTCGTTACCAGTGGCCTGGCGCTGGGCGTCGATGCCGAAAGTCATGCGGGCGCGTTGGCACAAGGTGGCCTCACGGTGGCCGTGCTGGGCTCGGGGCTGGAGCAGCTTTACCCCAAGGCCAACCGCGAGCTGGCGGCGCGCATCCGTGCCCAGGGGGCATTGGTTTCGGAGTTTCCGCCCTGGGTAGCGCCAGCGGACTGGCATTTTCCGCTGCGCAATCGGGTCATCAGCGGGCTGTCGCATGGCGTGTTGGTAGTCGAGGCTGCTGCGCGCAGCGGGTCACTCATCACTGCCCGGCTGGCCGCGGAGCAAGGACGGGAGGTGTTCGCCATCCCCGGCTCGATCTACAACTCGCAAACCCACGGCTGCCATGCTCTGCTGCGCGGCGGCGCCAAGCTGGTGGAAACCCTCGCCGACATTCTGGAAGAGCTGCCCGCCTTTACCGCGTGGGAGCGGCAGCGGCTGGTGCCGGACACGCCGCCTGCGGCAGTGGCGGCAACACCGGCCATGGCACAAAAAAGTGATGACTCACTTTCTATGGAAGATCAGCAAATACTGATGGCACTGGGCCACGGAACGATTTCTCTGGAGCAGTTGATGGGCGTTTTGGGTCTGCCAGTGGAAGCGTTGCTGGAGCGCTTGAGCGAGCTGGAATTGCGCGGGTTGGTCATGGCGTCGCCGGGTGGGTTTTCGTGCCGCAATTGAATCCAGATCAACTGCAAGCCGCACGCGATACGCCGCTTTGGCGGCGAACCTGCTACAGTGGCGCCCTGTAATTTGGACTGTAAGTTTGGACAACGAAGACAACTAATAAGTTTGGATAACCAAGAGAGACCTCGCCGTGCATAGCGCCATCGACACCCAGGCCGTCAAAACCTACCTGCTCAGCCTTCAAGAACGCATCTGCCGCGAGCTGGCGGAGATCGACGGCAAAGCGGGTTTCCACAGCGACAGTTGGGACCGCGAACAGGGCGGCGGCGGGCTTACCCGAGTCATCAGCGACGGCGCGGTGTTTGAAAAAGGCGGCGTCAACTTTTCGCATGTGTTCGGTCAGCGTCTGCCCGCTTCCGCCACCGCTGCTCGTCCCGATCTGGCGGGCGGCTCCTTCCAGGCGCTGGGTGTGTCGCTGGTGATCCATCCGCGCAACCCTTACGTGCCTACCTCGCACGCCAATGTGCGCTTCTTCATTGCCGAAAAGCCTGGCATCGAGCCGGTGTGGTGGATTGGCGGTGGCTACGATTTGACACCGTATTATGGCTTCGATGAAGACTGCCACCATTGGCACCACACCGCCAAAGCCGCCTGCGCGCCCTTTGGCCCTGCGGTGTACGCCGACTATAAAAAGTGGTGTGATGAATACTTTTACCTCAAGCATCGCAATGAACCGCGCGGCGTCGGCGGTTTGTTCTTCGACGACCTCAATGCGGGAGGCTTCGATCGCTGTTTTTCCTTCATGCGCGCTGTGGGCGACAGCTACCTCGATGCCTACCTCCCCATCGTGCGGCGCCGCAAGGCGCTGCCCTACGGCGAACGGGAAAAGCGCTTTCAGCAATATCGCCGTGGCCGTTACGTAGAATTCAACCTGGTGTATGACCGCGGCACGCTGTTTGGTTTGCAGTCGGGCGTGGGCCGTATCGAGTCGATCTTGATGTCGCTGCCGCCTGAAGTGCGCTGGGATTACGATTACCACCCCGCGCCCGGCACGGAGGAGGCGCGGTTGTACAGCGATTATCTGCGCCCGCGCGATTGGGCCTGACATCGTTACCTCCAACATTGCACTAATTAGTCATGAGCGATCGCTACGCCGTCATGGGCAATCCCGTTGCCCATAGCAAATCCCCGTTCATCCATGCCCATTTCGCCCGTCAAAGCGCGCAGGATCTGCGCTATGAGGCGCTCTTGGTGCCGCGCGATGGCTTTGCGCGCGCGGTGCGCGAATTCTTTGCCGCGGGCGGCAAGGGGCTCAATATCACCGTGCCGTTCAAGCAGGAGGCGTGGGTCTTGGCGCAGGTGCGTTCGCGCGGCGCTGAACTGGCGGGCGCAGTCAATACCTTGCGGCTGAACGCACAGGGGGTGCTGGAAGGCCACAACACCGATGGCCCTGGCCTCGTGCGTGATCTTCTCCATAATGCTGGCGGCGAGCTGCGCGGCAAGCGGGTGCTGGTGCTGGGCGCTGGCGGCGCTACGCGCGGCATCGTGCAGCCGCTCTTGGCGCAAGCGCCGTGCGAGCTTGTCATTGCCAACCGTACTGAAAGCAAGGCGCGGGAACTTGCGGCGCTGTTTGCGCCTTACGGCTCTGTCATCGGCTGCGGCTATGACGCGCTGCGCGGCCAGCGCTTCGATTGGGTGCTCAACGCCACCGCCGCCAGCCTGGAAGGCACCCTCCCTCCCCTGCCCGACGACCTGCTGGCCGCAGACGCCTGGTGCTACGATCTGATGTACGCCAAAGACAGCACCATTTTTTGCCGCTGGGCGCAGCAACACGGCGCGGCCCGCGCGCTCGATGGGTTAGGAATGCTGGTAGAACAAGCGGCCGAGGCTTTTTTACTGTGGCGGGGCCTGCGGCCCGACACCGGGGACGTGTTGCGGGTGCTGCGCGCGAGTTAATCCGTCATTAGTCCATCAGTGCCCCAATGCCTTTCTTTTCAACCAAGGTAAGCAGGCGCAGCGCGGGGCCGCCGGGCTTTTTTACGCCGCGCTCCCAGTCCGAAACCAGGTGCTTGGTGACATTCATATAAAGAGCGAACACCGGTTGTGACAGCTTTTCACGCTCGCGCAACGCGCGGATGCGCTGTGGCAGCATCGGTTCGATCGGCATCAGGCAGGCGGCGTCGAATTCGCGCAAGGTCTGTTTGCTGATTGCCCCGATGCCATGCAGCCCCATCATGGTTTCGTGGATGGCTGCCAGCGCGTCGCTGCGGTAAACCCTTTCTGTTTGGTAGGCCAGGGCGGGCTCTTTGATGCTGTCTTTGTCTTTTGCTTTATCTTTTGCCATGGGGTTTACCTCCACCAGATGACCTTGCTCAATCAGTTGGGCCAACTGAGTTTCCGTTAGAGACAATATGTGAGCGGCTGCCTTACGAAAGGTAGCCAACTCGTCGGGGCTGATGTTGTCGCGGTCGTTTTTGGCGAAGCCGTAGACGAACACGGCGCATATTCCTGGCCGGTACAACGCGAGAGTACGAAAACCGCCTGATTGCCCCTGGCCTGGGCGCGCCACGCGCTGCTTGATGACACCACTGCCGAGGTCGGCGGCGATCAAGCCGCGGTCGGCACGCACAATGGCGTCCACAAGCGCCGTATCTGAAATGCCTTGCTTGTGGGCGAAGCGGCTAAACCAAACGTTCTTGAAAACTCTCATCATGCGAATCCTTTCGCAGCCTGTCACACGAAGTGTAACAGAAAGGTGGCGGGGAAGAAAAGCGCGCCTACATCACATCCTTCGACGTGCGCAGGTGCAGGTTCTTGAGCTTGACGTAATGTGCGGCGCTGTAGCGCAGAAATTCCAGTTCATCGGGGCGTAGCTCGCGCACGTACTTGGCGGGCGAACCCACGTACAAGCCGCCGCTTTTGAGCACCTTGCCCGGCGTCACCACGCTACCGCCGCCGATGACCACATCGTTCTCCACGATCGCGCCATCCATGATGATCGCTCCCATGCCGACCAGCACATGATCGCCGATGGTGCAGCCGTGCAGTACGGCCTTGTGGCCCACGGTGACATCGTTACCGATGGTGAGCGCGAACCCGTGAGGTTTGGCGGAGTCGGGCGCGGTGCAATGCAGCACCGAGCCATCCTGGATATTGGTGCGCTCACCGATACGAATGCTGTGCACGTCGCCGCGGATCACCGTGGCGGGCCATACCGAGGAATCGGTGCCGATCGCCACCCGCCCGATCACCACGGCGTTTTCGTCAACGAAGACATTGTTGGCGAGGGTAGGAAAGTGGTCGAGGTAGGAGCGAACGGTCATGGCCTGGCCCTATGGGTGGTGGGATTGTAAGGAAGCGCCTCGATTCTAGCTGCCTCGTGCGCGGCCTCACAACGAAAAAGCAAGGCTTGTTGTTGCTCCGCGCTTGATGCAATGCAAAAAGGCGCTGAAAAGAAGCCGGCTCAGCACACGGAAATCGCCTTATCAGTGATGACAGCACCGTGGACGATGTTGTTATAATGCGCGCGCTTTAACGGACAGGGCTGGCCTCGATCTCTCGAGGGCTTGCTGTTCGTTGTGGTCTCCCCCTGGAAAAGCTCCCTTGGTTAGTTGAGCACACCCTGCGCGGGCCGCGTTGCTCGAGGCTCGCCGTGTTTTTGCGGGAAGGTGTTTTTACGGGTAAAGGGAAAGCGAGAAGGGAAAGCGAGGAGACCGGTTTTTGTGCGCTCGCAGAGCTGCGCCAAAATCCCGAAGATTCAGATTCAAAAAAGATGTGATGTGGAGATCTGGCGGATGCTGCCAACTATCAAGAAGACAGTAAACAAACTCTGGTCGGGAGTCGCGCTGACCCTGCTGGCAGCCTTGCCTGCACTGGGGCTGGCGGCGCCACAAATGAACATGACGCAAGGCGTCACTGACATCAGCCGTGACACTTACGGCCTGCACATGACCATCATCTGGGTGTGTGTGGCCATCGCCGTGATCGTATATGGCGTTCTGGTGTTCTCTCTCATCAAGTACCGCAAGTCCAAGGGCGCAGTTCCCGCCACGTTCTACCACAGCACCAAGGCAGAAATCGTCTGGACCTTGATTCCGTTCATTATCCTGATCGCCATGGCGATACCCGCCACTCAGGTGCTGACCGCGACCTACGACACCTCCGACGCCAAGCTCGATGTGTTGATTACCGGCTATCAGTGGCGCTGGCAGTACCGCTATCTCTCTGGCGATGGCCAGGAAGTCGTGTTCTTCAGCAACCTCTCCACGCCTCAGGAACAAATCGACAACAAAGCCGAGAAAGGCGAACACTACCTGCTCGAAGTGGATGAACCGCTGGTAATCCCCGTTCACACCAAGGTGCGCTTTCTGTTGACCGCCGCCGACGTGATTCACTCCTGGTGGGTGCCCGCGTTCGCCATCAAGAAAGACGCCATCCCCGGTTTCGTCAACGAAGCCTGGGTGAATGTCAACGAACCGGGCATCTACCGCGGCCAGTGCGCCGAACTTTGCGGGCAGCAGCACGGCTTCATGCCGATCGTGGTGAAAGTGGTGGAACAGGCCGAATTCGATGCCTGGCTGGCGGAAAAACAAGCCGCCGCCGCCGCCATCGCCGAACTGACCAGCCGGGAGTGGACGCAAGAACAATTGATCGCCGAAGGCCAAACCACCTACAACACCTTCTGTGTCGCCTGCCACCAGCCCACCGGCCTGGGTCTGCCGCCTGCCTTCCCGGCGCTGAGCGGCAGCCCGGTTGCCACCGGCCCGATCGAAAAACACATTGATGTGGTGCTGCATGGCCGCGCCGGCACCGCCATGGCCGCCTATGGCGCCCTGCTGAATCCGATACAGTTGGCAGGCGTCATCACGTTTGAACGCAACGCCCTTGGCAGCAATCGCGTGGGCGACATGGTAACGCCCGCGGAAATCCTGCAAGCCCAGCAGGCGGCCCAGTAAGCGGGTCAAGCAGTAAGCTGAACCCAGACATTCATTTATTAGAAGCAAGAATTGACGAGAGCTTGAGGAGTTACTGCGATGGCGACCGGACACGGACACGACGATCATCACCACGGCCCCGCCAAGGGGATTACCCGTTGGCTGTATACCACCAACCACAAGGACATCGGCACGATGTACCTGGTGTTCAGTTTGGCCATGTTCCTCTTGGGCGGCACTTTCGCGCTGGTGATCCGCGCGGAATTGTTCCAGCCGGGCTTGCAGTTCGTTACCCCGAACTTCTTCAACCAGATGACCACCATGCACGGCTTGGTGATGGTGTTCGGCGCGGTGATGCCCGCCTTCGTTGGCCTCGCCAACTGGATGATTCCGATGATGATCGGTGCGCCTGACATGGCGTTGCCGCGCATGAACAACTGGAGCTTCTGGATTCTGCCTTTCGCCTTCCTGATGCTGTCTTCCACGCTGTTCATGGATTCAGGCGCTCCCAACTTCGGCTGGACCTTCTACGCGCCGCTCTCCACCACTTACGCGCCGTCGTCGGTCACGTTCTTCATCTTCGCGGTGCACATGATGGGGGTGTCTTCCATCATGGGCTCGATCAACATCATTGCCACCATCCAAAACCTGCGCGCGCCAGGCATGACCTACATGAAGATGCCGCTGTTCGTGTGGACCTGGCTGATCACAGCTTACCTGCTGCTGGCGGTAATGCCGGTGTTGGCCGGCGTAGTCACCATGATGCTGTTCGACATCCACTTCGGCACCAGCTTCTTCAGCGCCGCTGGCGGCGGTGATCCGGTCTTGTTCCAGCACGTGTTCTGGTTCTTCGGCCATCCCGAGGTGTACATCATGATCCTGCCGGCCTTCGGCGTGGTCTCCGAGATCGTATCGACCTTCTCGCGCAAGAGGCTGTTCGGTTACGACTCGATGGTATATGCCACCTCTTCGATCGCGTTCCTGTCCTTCATCGTGTGGGCGCACCACATGTTCACCACGGGGATGCCGCTGGCGGGTGAATTGTTCTTCATGTACGCCACCATGCTGATCGCCGTGCCGACGGGCGTGAAGGTATTCAACTGGATTGCCACCATGTTCAAAGGCTCGATCAGCTTTGAAACGCCGATGCTGTTCGCCATCGCCTTCGTGGTGTTGTTCACCATGGGCGGTTTTACCGGCCTGATGCTGGCGATCTCCCCTGCCGACTTCCAATATCAGGACACCTATTTCGTGGTGGCGCACTTCCACTACGTGCTGGTGCCTGGCGCGGTGTTCTCCATCATGGCCGCCACCTACTACTGGTTGCCGAAATGGACGGGCAACATGTATGACGAAAACCTGGGCCGCCTGCATTTCTGGCTGTCTTTCATCGGTATCAACGTCCTGTTCTTCCCGCAGCACTTCCTGGGCCTGGCCGGGATGCCGCGCCGCATCCCCGATTACGCGCTACAGTTCGCGGATTTCAACATGCTGTCGTCGATCGGCGCGTTCATCTTCGGCTTCAGCCAGTTGCTGTTCGTGTTCATCGTGATCAAGGCGGCGCGAGGCGGCAAGAAAGCCACCGCTGAAGTATGGGATGGCTCGCATGGCCTGGAGTGGACCGTCCCCTCGCCTGCCCCGTATCACACGTTCAGCACGCCGCCGGTAATCAAGTAAGAACGGCCGGGCAAAGAGCGAAAAGAGCGAAGAAAGGCGCGTCGTGGCAGAAGCGGACACACATCAGCGATCCCTCGGCAGGCAGGCTGCCAAGCTGGCGCTGTACGCGCTTGGCATGTTTGGCTTTGGTTTTCTGCTGGTGCCGCTGTATGACGTGTTTTGTGAAGTCACGGGCCTCAATGGCAAAACCGGCGGCAAGTATCAGTACGAACAAGCCCAGGCGTCTGTGGATGAAAGCCGGGCCGTGACCATGCAGTTCACCGCCAACAACAACGCCGCCATGCCCTGGGAAGTCCGGCCCATGCAGCACCAGGTGACGTTTCATCCGGGCGAGTTGGTACAAGTGACGTTTTATGCGCGCAACCCTACCGGGCAGCGCATGGTCGCGCAGGCGGTGCCCAGCGTGGTGCCGTTCAAGAGCGCGGATTATCTGCACAAAACCGAGTGTTTCTGCTTCACGCAACAAATACTCGACGCGGGAGAAGCAGTGGAAATGCCACTCATCTTTTTCGTTGACCGGGCGCTGCCGGCGGATGTCAGCAAGATGACGCTGTCCTACACCCTGTTTGACGTAACCCAGAATTTCGCCGCCAAGGGCAAAGCCTTGTCGGCCAACTAAGAACATCGGATTTATCTGAAAAGGCTGAAGCAAGATGGCTAATGTAAGCAAAGACGCAGCGCACGGTGATTACGACCAGCCCTACTACGTTCCGGAGCAGTCCAAATTCCCGATTTTGGCGTCCTTCGGCATGGGCTTGTTCATATTTTCCATGGGCCACATGCTCAATGACCTGAAGGCCAATGAAAGCGCCACGCTGTGGAGCTGGATGACTTTCGCCGGTTTCGCGGTGCTCGCCGTCACCCTGTTCAACTGGTTCGCCACGCAGGTGCGCGAAAACCATCAAGGCATGGCCGGCCCGCAGCTCAAGCGCTCCTATGTGCTGGGCATGTACTGGTTCATCTTCTCCGAAGTGATGTTCTTCGCCGCGTTCTTCGGCGCCCTGTTCTACGTGCGCATGTGGGTCGTGGGCTGGCTGGGCGGTGAAGGCGACAGAGGCGTGAGCAACATGCTGTGGCCGAATTTCAAAGCCAGTTGGCCGCTCTTGAGCAACCCCAACCCGGAATTGTTTGAAGGCCCGGAATCCTCCATGGCCTGGCCAGGCTTTAGCAGCGTTGCGCACTACCTGCCGCTGTGGAACACCATTTTGCTGCTAAGCTCCAGTGTCACCGTACACATTGCGCATACCGCGCTCAAGAACAACCAGCGTCAGAAATTGACCTTGTGGCTGGGCCTGACCGTGCTGCTCGGTCTCACGTTCCTGTTCCTGCAAGTGACGGAATACCGTGAGGCTTATCATGAACTGGGCTTGACGCTGCATTCCGGCATTTACGGCTCCACGTTCTTCCTGCTGACCGGCTTTCACGGCTTCCACGTTACCCTTGGCGCTTTCATGCTGAGTGTCATGTGGTTCCGCGCGCTCAAGGGCCACTTCAAGCCTGAGGACCACTTCGGCTTTGAAGCCGCCTCCTGGTACTGGCACTTTGTGGACGTGGTCTGGGTGTGCCTGTTCCTCTTTGTTTACATCTTCTGACAGAGTTCTGACAACAGAGCCAACCAAGGCACAAGCTCGAACACAAGAAACACCACACAATGAGAGGGGTGCGTTACAGAAAGCGGGTAACGCGCCCCTTTTGTTTGATGGTTGACCGTTTGGTAGCTTACTGTTTGATGGCCTGCTGTTTGATGGTGGGGCGTGTGTTTGATAGTGGGGCGCGGTTAAGGATGCCAGGGCGCGTTGATCGCAAGCTGGCCAGACAACACGCCGTAAGTGATGCACAGAATCAGCAGCACCGCCAGCGTGACGCGCAGGCCGAGCGCATACAACGTGCGCTTGCTTTCGCCCTGGTCCTTGAAGAAAAACACCGCGCCGCCCGCCAAACTGGCGATCATGGCGACCAGAAGCACGACGATGATGATGCGCAACAACATGAAAAAAGCCGTCGGAGTGATTGAGTTAACCCGCAAGCGCATGGTAGCAGAGCCCTGCTGCGGTGTTGTAATCAAAAGAGGTAAACCCTGCCATGTGGCAACGGCTACGACACTACCGCTTTGATTGGAAACTGACGCTGCTCTACGTGCTGCTGCTGCCGCTATTGTTGCGGCTGGGCTTCTGGCAGTTGGCGCGCGAAGAGGAAAAACGGGAACTGCTGGCGGTCTATGAGAGCCGCCAGCAGGAAGCGCCTGTGGCGCTGGCGGCGCTGAATCCGGCGGACGATCTGCAATATCGGCAGGTACATTTCACCGGCCACCCCGACAACGCGCATTTTTTCCTGCTCGATAATCGCATCTACCGTGGGCAAGTTGGCTATGAAGTATTACAGGCCGTGCGCACCGAGGCTGACGCTGTGGTGTTCATCAACCGCGGCTGGGCGGCGCAAGGCGCAACGCGCGCGGACTTGCCCGTGCTGGCGCCGTTGCCGGATCCCCTGGAGGTACGTGGCAGCGTTTATGTGCCGGTGGGTGATCCCGTGGTGCTTGGCGCCGCGATGTCGGACGGCTGGCCCAGGGTGATCGAAGTGCTGGACTTGCCGCAGATGCAAGCCGCCGCCGCGTTCGCGGGCCTGCGCTTTCCCTATACGGTGCGCGTGGCGGAAGGCGCCGCTGGCGCGCTGGTGCGGTACTGGCCGGTGATCAACCTCAGCCCCGAAATGCACCGTGGTTACGCGGTGCAATGGTTTGCGATGGCGCTGGCGTTGACGCTGCTTTATCTCTTCTACAGCACGCGGCCAAGCGAACTGAAAAGTTAACAATCACAGTTAACAATCGCAGTTAACAACCCGAGACCAACGTGAACACGAACCAAGTCAACAAACTCAAACTGTTTTTTCTGCTCAGCGGCGTGATCGTGCCAATCACGCTGGCCACCTGGTATTTCGGCGAGGCCATGAAGAGCGGCATCGTCGCCACCACCAACAAGGGCGATCTGGTGATTCCTGTGGTCGATCTCACCGCCTTGCGCTTGGTTGATGCCAGCGGCAAGCCCGCCTACCAAAGTTTTGAAGAACTGACCGCAGGCGTAAGCCCCGATGATTACGACCCCCGCCCCTGGCAATTGCTCTACATCGGCGGCAGCGAGTGTGATGCCGCATGTGCCGAACGCCTGTATTTTCTGCGGCAGATTCATACACGCCTGGGCGCCGACAGTGGCCGCGTGCAAGGCGTCTACGTGCAGGCGGCGGCAGGCTCGCCTCAGCTTCAGCCGGCGTTGGCGGCACTCTTGAGCGGCGAACATACGGGCATGAACACGGTTTTCGCCGATCCTGCCACCTTGCGTGCTGCATTGGCGCCCAGTGCGCGCGCAGGGGAAGACCCGCTCACGCAGCATTACATCTACCTGGCTGATCCGGTGGGCAATGTGATGCTGTATTTCACGCCTCAGAACACGCCCGAAGAAATCCTGTCCGATCTCACCAAGCTGCTCAAACAGAGCGGCCTGGGCTAAGACAGATTTTTTACTTTTTGTTCCTTATCCCGCGTGTGGGGAAGGAATCAGAATCAACAAAAACCAAAATCAACAAAAACCAGAGTCAACAGGAGCCGATCATGAACAGCAGCAAACCCTTGCAGGGGCTCGTGATATTCGCGGTGGCGCTGGCGCTATGTGTGGTGATTCTCGGCGCCTTCACGCGCCTGCGGGATGCGGGCCTTGGCTGCCCGGATTGGCCCACGTGCTATGGCCATCTCGTCTGGCCGCAAACGCCCGAGCAGATTGCAGCCGCCACCGCGCAATTTCCCGATGCGCCATTTGAAGTACACAAGGCGTGGCCGGAAGTGGTGCATCGGTATTTTGCCAGCACGCTGGGCTTGGTGATCGTGCTCATCGCCGTGCTGGCATGGCGGCGGCGTCAGAACCTGGAACAACCAGTCAAATTGCCGCTGCTGTTGTTGTGCCTGGTGATTGCGCAAGGCTTGTTCGGCATGTGGACAGTCACGCTGAAGCTGTGGCCGCAAGTCGTCACCGCGCATTTGCTGGGCGGCTTTACCACGCTGGCGCTGCTGTGGTTGCTGCATTTGCGATTGACGCGCCAGCGCTGGCCAGCGCCGAGCGGGGCATTGCATCACTGGCAGGCGCTGCGGCCCTGGGCGCTCGTGGGGCTGTTGCTGGTCATCGCGCAAATCATGCTTGGCGGCTGGACCAGCAGCAACTATGCCGCCTTCGCCTGCCCTGATTTGCCTACGTGCCAGGCACGCTGGTGGCCCATGATGGATGCGAAGAGCGGTTTCAATATCTTCCAGGAAATCGGCCCCAACTATCTCGGCGGCCAGCTCGACGGCGCCGCGCGTGTGGCGATTCACATGGGGCATCGCATCGGCGCGATCATCGTGAGCGTATACCTGCTGTTTTTGCTGTCGCGCCTCTA
>JAIRJU010000085.1 GCA_031260485.1 Pseudomonadales bacterium
GTTACCCGCGACATCGTCGTTGGTGAGATCCATTTGAATGCCGAGTGGATTCACGAAAAATTCATAAGCGCGGCGTTCGTCATTGAACGTGTCGAGTACCACGCCGACGAAATCATCGCCAAAACTGCGATCACGCTCGCTGTAATACGCGCGGATTTTGCTGGGTTCAGGATCGCTGGCGATGAAGGCCACCAGCAGGTTGTCACCGTCTTCCATCACCAGGGCCTCGGTAGCGACGATTGCGGGCACGTTTTGCCTGGGGTGGGTTTCGTTGGTGAGGGATATTTTTAGCGCGCTGTCCCATTCACCGGGGGTGAGCACGCCATCAATGAGGGGCGTGGTGGCGCTATGCGGAATCTGATGAATGGCGCTTGACGGCATTGACTGTTGCGCGGCGAGCGGTAGCGCCGCGCAGGCAAGCGCAAGCGCGACCCAACGATGAGAGGGCACGGGCATAAGGGTATCTCTAGGAGGTGGTTGAGTGCGCGGCTGTCGTTGCGGCGCTAATTTCGGAAAAATTCCGGTTTATTTTTCGTGTAGTTTTTCTATGGCATCGCTGAGGTCCACGCGCTTATTGCTGGCGACGCAGCTTTTCGATTTCGTCGGATAAGCTACGGCTTTTGTGGCCATCGACCATGAGTCTTTCCAGCACTTCGATGCGCTCACGCAGCGCGGCGATTTCGGCGTCGCGTTCCGTCATGGCTTTGTTCATCAGTTTGTCGAACATGGGTGGAACAGCGGCGTTCTTGTCGCCCCAACGGAGGCTGAAGGGGCCGGGCACACCATAGTGAGCGCGAATCCAGGTAACGATAACCCAGCCACCAACACAGACAATCGGAATGATGAGAGGAGAGATATTGAAGATCATGTAGTGTTCCTTACTTGCGATAAGTTGTCGTTAGGGCCAGTTTTCGGGTAATCAAGGCATGGCTGTCGGAATAATGCATTTCTCGTGCCAAATTTATATTTTTATTCAACTATATGATATAAAAGGAAATTTTTCCCGTAACGCCAGATAAGAGACGAATGGCTTGCAGTGGGAAAGCAGCCAGTTCTTGGCGAAATTCACCAAAGAGTGCCGATGATGATCTGCGCGTGCAGACTTATTGCTCGCGCGGAATTTCGTCGGGTAACAGCTCACGCCGTTTATGGATGACGGCGAGCACTTCAATGAGATGGTTGGGCTTGATTTCGTAGAGGATGCGATAGGAATAGAGCGGCAATTCACGTAGAGCGTTGTCGTTCAGTTCTGGTATCTGACGGCCCAGGCGGGGCAGGTCGTCAAGGCCGATGGTTTTACTGATCAGCGCCTCGCTTACCCGTTTTGCGTACAGTGGTGAATTCTGGGCGATGTAATCGTGGATGTGGCGAAGCTGGATCAAGGCATGGTCTGTCCATTTCACCATGATTGAATATCCCGCAGTACTTGTTCAGCAGGTGTGGTTTTGCCAGCGTTGGCGTCTTGCTGGCCGCGGCGGATGTTTTCCAGCACGTAGAGCCGGTACATGATTTCTTCCATGTCGGTGCTGTCGGGCAGGCGCTGGATGGCATCCAAGGCTTCTTGTTTAGCGGTTTGAGCTTGCATGGGACTTATCTCCTTAGCTGTCAACGGCCTGCTGAATTTACTGGTACAGGCTACTGAAGCTTAAAGTAAAAAATAGCGTAAAGTAAAAAATGTATTGGGAAAATTCTGCCGCATTCGACCAGGCTCCACCTTCACCGGCCACCACCAAAGAGGCGATTGAGCACGGTGGCGGTACGCAATCCACCGCGTTCGAGTTGCAGTTCCATGGCGGGCGTGAATTCGGCGGCGTAGGCGCCATTGAGCGCAGGGTTTTGGCTGTGGCGCGCGTAGAGGCGGTCGAGCAGGGCGCGCGCGTCGTTGAGCCATTGTTGTGGATCGCCTTGTTCCATCTGGCGCAGGTCGCTGAGCGGCGTCTGGGCGATGCGGCGTTCGAGCCGATTGGCGTAGGCGGTGTCGCTCAGTTGTGCGTTTTCCACCAATAAGCTGTCCCATACGGTGTGCAGATTGGTGGGGTGGCCAAACCAGGTCAGAGGCACGCGGTTGCCGCCGCGGTCTTCGGCATAGCCGCAGTGCAGCGGCTGCTGCAAGTCGCCCAGGATATGGATCATGAAACGCAGCGCAAAGGCTTTCACCGCGCGTGGATCACGCCGCAGATCGCCGAAGTAAAACTCCAGGCCCTTGCGTACTGGCCCTGCCGGTACTGGGGCATCACGCAGAATCGCGCTGAAAGCGGCCAAGGCTTGCAAGGCGTCGCCGGTGTCGTTGTCGTGCGGCGCGGCGGCGTAGTGGTTGACGCCTTTGGGCAAGTTTACGTAATGCCAGGTACTGGCATAACGGTTCCAGAATTCGGGATTGTCGGTGGCGTTGCGCATGGTATCGGCCCAGGTGCTGGCGGTGGCGAGATCGTCGCCATCGAGCAGTGTGCGCACTGCGGCTTGGCTGGCAGCACTCAAGTGGCGTTCGGCCAGGTGGCCGATGATGCGATGCCCGCGCTGGCCCCAGGCCAAGGCGGAAGAGGCGGGCAGGGCGCTCAGGCAGAGCAGCAAAACGGCAATGAGGCGGCGCATAAACAGGCTCCATGAGTAGTAGCCCCATCTTAGACCACAGGCAGGTTTTTGCAGGAAAAAATATCAGCCATTGCTACTTGACAGCGGAATTTATCGCGGACAACATGCCACATACCTATTATTGATAGGTATTAGAGCAAAGGAGACATACCAATGACGAAAACCAAGGCGACCTTCATGTCTGGCGTGCCGGAGTTGCTGATTCTCAGCCTGCTGGCGCGCGAAGAGATGTATGGTTATCAGTTAGTACGCGCAATCCGGGTAGTGTCCAACGAGGCTTTCTCGCTGGCGGAGGGCGTGGTGTACCCAGCGCTGCACGCGCTGGAAGAAAAACGCTTGATCAAGGCCAAAGAACGCGAGCATGAGGGCCGCATCCGCATCTATTACGCGCTTACCAGTAAAGGCAAGACGCGCCTGGGGGAACTTACTAGCACCTGGGCACGGGTATGCGGCGGCGTTGCCGCGGTGTTGAACGGGGAGGGCGTGGCTCATGGCTGAAGGGCAATTGGTTGAAGGGCAACAGCAGGATTTCAGAGCATACCGTGAGCGCTTGCTGCAAGCGGGCGTGCCTTATACGAAAGTGCGGCGTCACGTATTGGAACTGCGTGACCATTATCAGGAATTACACGATGAAGCCTTGGCGCGTGGTTTGGCGGCATCTGCTGCACAGACTTGGGCCGCCGCGCAGTTGGGTAATCTGGACCAGATTGGCGATCATATGCTCATGCAGACAGGAATACGCGGGCTTTGGCAGCGCTATAGATGGTATCTGCTGGCGGTATTGCTGCCGGTGTTTGTCTACCTCTTGAGTTTGCTCGTGGTGGTGCTGTTGCTCGTTGGCGGCATCGAAACGGCCAAAGCCTTGCTGGATGAATTGACGTTCAACACGGCGCATCCTGCGTGGCTGGAGCTTGCCCGGCAGTTGTTGCGGTCTTTTCTGCTGTATGGGTTGGCGCCGCTCTTGAGTGTGCTCTTGATTCGCCGCCAGGTGTTGCAGAGGGTGCCGTTTGCTTATGTCGTTGCTGGCGTATTGGCGCTGTGTTGGCTGGGCGCCAGCGCCAATTTCACTTTGGTGTGGCCGGATGCGACCTCGCTGAGGCAGGGGATGATTGGCGTCTCGGTGGCTGTTCCCCGAGGCGTTCCCGATTATGGCTTGCGTTTCGTTGTCAATTGCCTTTTGAGCGGGCTGGGCTGGTATTGGTGGCAGCGTCAGCGTGAAGCAATTTTGGAATAAAAAGTTGAAATAAGCCATGGAACAGAGCGCTCCCGTCATGCGGCTTGAATTGCATTCATGGCGGGAGCGTTTTTTCTGGCCTGCGCTGTTGATGAGCGTGGTGCTGCATGGGGTGGTGCTTGGCCTCTTGCTCACGTACAGGTTTGCGTCACTGCCACAGGTGGCTGCGCCGCGCGCGTATGTGGAGGTCAGTTTCATCAAGCGAGTTCCAAAACCTGCCGCAGTGCCGGAATTTGAGCAATTGCAGGAAGAAAGCACGGTATCAGTGCCGTTCACCGCGCCACTGCCAGGGCAGCAGAACTTTATTGCGGATGACGCCCTGGATTCCCGCGTGCGCGCGCATGACAACGCGAGCCAAGCACGCGCGCTGCCACCCTCCACACTGCCACTTTCCACATCGCCACCCTCCACCCCCGCACCGCAAGCAGCGCCGCGCGAGGCCGAGGTTATGGACCTTGCGGTTCTTCAGGCACAGATTCGTTCTTTTACGTTGGACCAACGCGAAGGTTATACCAAGGATTTCGTCGATGATTGTTGGATCGAGCGCAAGGAAGACGCGCGGCGTACTTGCACTGGCGTGGCGGAAACCGACAAGGGCGGCGATGCTAAGGCGCGCACGCAAGTAGCGGCCTTGTTCCAGAATCTCACCCGCAATGAGCGCCATGCGCAGATGACGGCGCAATTGGATGCACGCGATACCGAGTTGCAGGCGCTGCAAACCGCCGGCGGCGTTGTGGGCGCGCTCGCTGCCGAACGCCGCAGCATCAATGGTGAATACCGCGCCTATCTCAACGGCAATCAAAATGCCTCCACCAGCCGTTTCGTGCAGAGCGCCTATGGCAATATCGGCAACCCGCAGGTGATGGGCAGTTTCCTGCAATTCATTTGCAAGAAGGGGCCCTGCATCTACGAATTCACCGGCTTCAGCGTCGTCAAGCCGCCAGCGCTGGAGCCGGCCACGGAAGAGTATCGCTTTCCCTATACGCTGACTCCGCTAGGTTCACGCAAGTAAGGCGCTTGGCAAATACCGCACAGCGCTGGTAAAACTGGCAGCAAACCAAGTACCCAACAGCAACGACACATGCAGCCACCCAGTGAGTGAACGGAGGAGAGATGTCCAAACCATCAGAAGAAAGCGGGCTCAGCCGCCGCGCGTTGCTGTCTGGCAGCGTGGCCTTGGTGCCGCTGCTCGCCACGTCTTGCTCATCCACGACTTCCTCCGCGTCTTCACCGCGTGTGGTGGATTCGGTTTTCACGGTGCAGGAGCGCGCCACCTTGCAGGCGCTGGTCGATCGCCTGCTGCCCGCCGATGAATTCAGCCCTGCCGCGAGCGAGTGCGGCGTGCTCGATTATTTCGATCGCTGTTTGAGTGAATGGAACCAAGGCGATGTGCCGCTGCTGCGCGCCGCCGTGGCAGCGTTACAGGCGCAAGCGCTGGAGCGCGGTGGCGAGTTTGCCACCCTCGATGTCGACACCCAAGATGCCTTGCTCGTGGCGATGGAAGCGGGGCAGTTTCCCGCAGCGGCGGGGCAGGCGGGTTTCAATCGTCTGTTGCGCCTGACACTCGAAGGCATGTTCAGCGATCCTTATTACGGCGGCAATCGCCATTATGCGGGCTGGGATCTGATCGGCTATCCCGGCGCGGTGCCCGCCGCCACGCCGCCCATGCAGGCCATGGGTGGGCGTTTGCCTGCGCTGCATACCTCAGCTTACGGAGCGGAACACGATGGCCACTAAACTGCCTGAAACCGATGTGGTGGTGGTGGGCTTGGGAGCGGCGGGCGGCATTGCCGTGCTGCCCTTGTGCCGCGCGGGCTTGCAAGTGATCGGCCTCGAGGCGGGCACCTGGATGGTGCCGGGCCGCGATTACCGTTCCGACGAAATCTACAACAACGTGCGCGGCCTCGTGACCACCGGCAACAAAGTGAGCGGCGAGATTCCCACTGCGCGCCGCAGCGAAACCGAGGTGGCGCGGCAGGGCGCGCGGCACCCGATGATGAATGCGGTTGGTGGAACGTCCATTCATTATCATGCGCAAAGTTGGCGGCTGAATCCGTGGGATTTCCGGGTGCGCAGCGCCACGCTCGAACGCTATGGTGCTGCGTACTTGCCCGAGGGCAGCACGGTGGAGGATTGGCCGCTGTCTTATGCAGAATTGGAGCCGTACTACGATCAGGTCGAGTACGAGCTGGGTGTCAGCGGCAAGGCGGGCAACATCCAGGGCCGCATCGATCCCGCGGGCAATGTGTTTGAAGGCCCGCGCCGCCGCGAATACCCGATGCCGCCGCTGCGCTCTTGCGATTATCTCGATCACATGATGCACGCGGCGAAGGAATTGGGTTGGCACCCTTACCGAGGCCCCGCCGCGATCAACTCGCAAGCTTACGAAGGCCGCCCTGGCTGTGGCTTGCACGGCTGGTGTGATCGCGGCGGCTGTCATCTGCGCGCCAAGAGTTCCACCGATGTCACCACCATTCCCAAGGCGCAGGCCACCGGCAAGCTCACGGTGGTGGATAACGCCAATGTGCGGCGTATCATCACCGACCAGAGTGGCCGCGCCACGGGTGTTATTTATATAAAAGACGGTACAGAATGGTTGCAGCCCGCGCGGGCCGTGCTGATTGGTTGTTACACCTTCGAGAACATCCGGCTACTGTTGCTCTCGCGCGGGCCGCGCCATCCAGATGGGTTGGGCAATAACCGCACTCAGGTAGGCAAGCATTATTTTGCGCATTGGGATGGGCAGGCGGGCGCGGGTGCTTCTGCGTTGTTTCCCTTTGATCTCAACATTTGGTACGGCGCCATCGCGCAAGGGGTGATGCTGGACGACTGGGCCGACGACAACTTCGATCACAGCGGCCTCGGCTTCATCGGCGGCGCCAGTTTGCACACCTATACCGAAAAGCACCCGATTGCTGCGGCGGCCATGAGCAGCTATGGCCATACCCAGCGGCGCTGGGGCGCACAGTGGAAGCGCTTCATCCGCGACAACGCCGGCCGTTGGACCAGCGCCTATCTACAGGGCAACACCTATCCTTATCGCAATACTTGGGCCGATCTCGATCCCAATGTCAGCGATCCTTTCGGCGATCCGGTGCTGCGCATCACCGCCGGTCCTAAAGACGCCGAGCCCAAGGCCGCCGCTCATGCCGGGCAGAAAATGCTGCAATGGTTCCGCGCCGCTGGCGCCATCGAGGTGGCGGGCGGGCAGGGCGGCACTGGCGCGACGGTCTCCACGCACACCCATGGCGGCACCCGGATGGGTTTGGACCCCGCCACCAGCGTGGTGGATGCCTTCGGCTTCATTCACGATTGCCCCAATGTGGCCTTGATCGGCGGCTCGGTAATGGGCAGCGCCGGAGCGCGCAATCCCACACAAACCTTGCAGGCGCTGGCCTGGCGCACAGCGGAACATCTGGTACAAAACTTGGCTATGCGCGGTGCTTGAAACCGCAATCCGCTACGGAGCCGGTGCGAACTCGATAAGCATCAGATCAGTCCCCGATTCAATGGCGTTCGCGGCATAGAGAAGCTCACGGCCATCGGGAGATACCGTCATGCCGATGTTCACACTGGGCGCTGCGACTGCCACGTCCTTCGCGGTTCGGGTGGCGTAGTCGAAAAAGCGGAACGCGCGTGGCTGCCCGATGCGCGTGAGACCGAGATAGAAAAAGCCGTCAGCCACGGGAACGATGGAGCCCAGCAAAGGCGTGTAGTCGTCAACGAGACGTTCTTCTGGATTTTGCGCCGGATCGCCTGCCAGCGAACGCGCAAAAATTCCAAACTCACCGAGCTTGGTATAGAGCAGCTTTGAGCCGTCAGTGGTTTCGATGGCGAGTTCTCCCCTGAAAAGTCTTT
>JAIRJU010000086.1 GCA_031260485.1 Pseudomonadales bacterium
TGTTAAGTTGCAATAGGTTATTCCCGCCGATCCTGGAAGCTGGCGGTTGATCCCCCAAAGCCGCATGAGGCCTTCGGGTATTGTAAAAAGCCAAGAACGCAGGCAACCAACGAGAACGCTCCGCGCTATTCAGCCAGATGCGCCCATAAGCCCACTCACGCAAGCAAGTCTGAATGAACCGCTCAGCTTTACCGTTGGTCTGAGGCCGATAGGGACGTGTAAACGTGTGCCTGATGCCCAAAGCCTGACAGGTTTTAGCAAACAGGCGCGAACGATAAGCTGCGCCATTATCAGTCAGCAGACGCTTGATTTTCACCCCCAGCGCCGAATAGTGGGCAACTGCCGCTTTGAGAAATTGCACGGCAGTGCCTTTGCGCTCATCCGGGTGCATCTGAACGAAACCGACGCGAGAATGATCGTCAATGGCGACATGGGCGAATTCCCAGCCAGCGCCCGGCGTGTGATCGCGGGGATTGCCGGTGACGCGGTGGCCGGTCTTGACGATGCGCCCAAGCTTTTTAATGTCCATGTGCAGTAATTCGCCGGGGGCATCATGCTCGTAGCGCACGGTGACTTTTTTCGGCTCGAGGGCTTTCAGGCTGGATAGCCCCAGCCGCGCCAGAACACGGCTAACCGTGGCGATGCTGCATCCAGTGACGGCAGCGATATGCCGCAGGGTGGCGCAGGTACGACGCAATCGCTCAATCCGTTGAAGCAGGGCGGCATCAACACGGGTGCGTGTAACGTGAGGGCGTGAGCTGCGATCATACAGGCCGTCCGACCCTTCATGCTTGAAGCGTTTGAGCCACTTGCGAGCGGTATGCGTGCTGATGCCAACCGAGGCGGCGGCAGGTATCAACCCGGTTTGGGTGATGCGTTCAATCAACAATTTGCGCCCTTCATAGGTTAATCTGGCATGCTTATGACTGTTCATCCGGGGATAGTCCTCTGGGAAGTTGAAGTGTGGTAACTCCAGTTTCCCAGATTTCTTCAGGTGAACAACCTATTGAAACACTACAGTTAGGGTGGGGATGGGGGACACCACCGCCCCTACAACATCACATTATGCAATGTTGTGGCTTCGGCCACCGCTACGCGGTTTAACTTGCTGAGCAAGTTAGCCTGCACCGCAATTTGATTTTGCTTACAGCAAAACCAAATTGTCCCTATGCACCAACTCTGCCTCCCCCACATACCCCAACAGCGCCTCAATCTCCTGACTAGGCCGCCGCGCAATCTTGCGGGTTTCGGCGGCGCTGTAATTCACCAGCCCGCGCGCGATATCGTTGCCGTGTTCATCGAGCAATGCCACCGCCGCGCCGCGTTCAAATTCGCCGCTGACGTGGGTAACGCCGATGGGCAGCAAACTTTTTCCCTCGTGGCGCAAGGCGCGGATGGCGCCCGCGTCCAGCGTGAGTTTGCCGCTGACTTGCAGATGGTCGGCCAGCCATTGCTTGCGCGCGGCGAGGGTCATTTGCGGGGCGATGAGCAGCGTGCCGATGCTTTCGCCGTTGAGCAAACGCGGCAACACATCCGGCTCGTGGCCGGAGGCGATGACGGTGTGCGCGCCGCTGCGCGCGGCGCGTTTGGCGGCCAGCACTTTGGTAATCATGCCGCCGCGTCCGATGTGGCTGCCGACGCCGCCGGCCATGCTTTCGAGTGTGGTGTCGCCTGCTTGCGCTTGTTCGATTAATTTCGCGGTGGGGTCTTTGCGCGGGTCGGCGCTGTACAAACCGGCTTGGTCGGTGAGGATGATGAGCGCGTCGGCTTCGATCAGATTGGCGACCAATGCGCCCAGCGTGTCGTTGTCGCCGAATTTGATTTCGTCGGTGACGACGGTGTCGTTTTCGTTGATGACGGGAATGACGCCCAGATGCAGCAGCGTGCGCAACGTCGAGCGCGCGTTCAGATAGCGTTCGCGGTCGGCGAGGTCGGCGTGGGTGAGCAGCACTTGCGCGGCGTGCAAATCGTGTTCGCGGAAACGGCTTTCGTAAACCTGCACCAGTCCCATTTGCCCGACGGCGGCGGCGGCTTGCAATTCGTGGATGGCGCTGGGGCGTTGCTTCCAGCCCAGGCGCTGCATCCCTTCCGCGACCGCGCCGGAGGAGACCAGCACGACCTCACAACCGTGGCCGCGCAGCGTGGCGATTTGCTTTGCCCATGCGCCGATGGCGCCGTGGTCGAGTCCTTCGCCTTGATTGGTGACGAGGCTGCTGCCGACTTTGACGACGATGCGTTTGCTTTGGGTGAGGAGGGTTTTCATGGGTTGTTGTGGGTATGGCTGGTGGCTTGTGGCTGGTAGCGATATTGTCGCTGCGCGGCTTTGTTTTGCTACTCGCTACCGGCTACCCGCTACCGGCTACCAGCTCTCAATAAATTTCAAAAACTCGCCGCATCCGACTCCTGCGCGCTTTCCGCAATCGCGTCCTGCTCTGCCGCCGCGGCTTCTTCAAGATGCGCCATGATAGCCCAAGTCAGTTCCCGACACCCTTCGCCGTTGATTGCGGAAATGGCGAAATGGCGTGTGTGTTCGCCGAACGCTTGCAGGAAGGCGGCGATTTTTTCGTCCTTGTCTTCCAGCAAATCGAGTTTGTTCAGCACCAGCCAGCGCGGTTTTTCAAACAGCGATTCGTCGTATTTTTTCAGCTCGTTCAAAATCGCATGGGCTTCGCGCACCGGGTCGGCACCCTCAAACAGCGGCGCGATGTCCACCAGAT
>JAIRJU010000115.1 GCA_031260485.1 Pseudomonadales bacterium
TGGCGGCATCTTCGCCATCAACATCGCCGCTTACGCCGTGATGAGCAACCACTACCACTTGGTGCTGCATGTCGATAAACCACGCGCTGATAACTGGACTGATAATGAAATCTGCCATCGTTGGGGCACACTCTATCGCGGCCCTGCACTGTTGCAACGTTACCTTGCGGATGAAACCTTGACAGGGTCTGAGCAGCAAGACTTACAGCGACTTATTCCAATATGGCGTAACCGCTTATGTAGCCTGAGCCGCTTCATGGCTTGTCTGAATTATGTGATAGCGCTGCAGGCCAACAAGGAAGATGGCTGCACGGGTCGATTTTGGGAAGGACGTTTCAAATCGCAAGCACTGAAAGACGAAACTGCCTTGCTTGCCTGCATGGTCTATGTTGATCTCAATCCGGTGCGGGCAGGGATTGCGCAGCACCTTGAAACGTCGGATTTCACCTCGATTCAAGATCGCATCAAACACGCACGGAAGAAGGCTCCCAAAGAGCAACACAAGCCACGCCTCATGCCTTTCGGTGAGGTGGAAAAACAAAAATGCCACTATGCTGCGATTCCGTTTCGTTATCGTGATTATTTACAACTGGTGGATTGGTATAGTCGCGCCAATCATCCGGGTAAACTTGGCAAGGTGAGTGAAAAGCAAGTGCCGCTGTTGAATCAGCTTGGGCTGAATGCTTGGCAGTGGGTGCTCTTGAGTAAAGAAATCGAGAAGGAAGCCAGCACCATGCTGCATGGGTTGAAAAAGTTGGAAGTTCTGGAACGTAGAGCAGAGAAACGTAAGGTCATTGCAGCTTGAACCTCTTGCGCCGAAGAACTGTCTTTGATGCGGGCAGGGTTTGGTGTGTCTGCGATTTAGAAAATTCATATCCAGCATAATGGTGCTGGAGATAATGTGGCGAGAAGGGTTTGTGTCAATGACTTTTGAGTGAGTGTCCCTGCTTTTTTTTCTGTGAGAGTGAGTGTCCCATCCAGTGTCCCTATCCATTGTTTCTAGTGTTATTGCTGAGTGAGTGTCCCTATTTTTTCAGTCTCTTTTTTGCTTGAGTGAGTGTCCCCTATTTTCAATTTTCATTTTTTCTTTTGAGTGAATGTCCCCTGCTTTTCCTGCTTTACTTCCCTAATACACATCACGCTGATACCGCTGACTCTGCCGCATGGCTACCAGATATTGCCGCGCAGCGGCGGCGGATAGCCGGCCCTCAATTTCGATGATTTGCAGTAACGCACGTTGCACGTCTTCAGCCATATGGCGGGCGTCGCCGCATACATAGAGATGCGCGCCGCTTTCCAGCGCGGCGAAAAGCGCTCGGCGTTGCGCGAGCAGCAGATGCTGTACGTAGCATTTTTGTTCCTGATCGCGCGAGAAGGCCAGACCGAGGTGGTGGAGGTGGCCGCTTGCTTGCCAATGCAATAGTTCATTGGCATAGAGAAAATCGGTGGCGCGATGCGGGTTGCCAAAAAAAAGCCAGTTTGCTCCGCGCGCGCCACTCAGTTGGCGCTGTTCAAGAAAGGCGCGAAAGGGAGCAATGCCGGTGCCGGGGCCGATCATGATGATGGTGGTAGCAGGGTCGGCGGGCAGGCGAAAATGCAGATTGGGCACGATGAACACCGCAAGTTCATCGCCCACGGCGCTGCGTTCGCCGAGATAACTCGACGCGGCGCCTTGGCGCGGGCCGTTGGGGCCTTGGAAGCGCACCACGTTGACGGTTAGCTCGACGCGGCGCGGGTCGCGCAGCGGGGAAGAGGCGATGGAATACTGGCGTGGGGTGAGTTGTCTGAGACAGGCAACCAACGCTGGCGCTGCCATACGCTGTGGAAATTCCAGCAGAATTTCGATGATTTGGCGATGGTCGAGATAACGGCGCAACTCTTGCGGATTGCTGGCAATGGCGGCGAGTGCGGGAGAAGGATTGTGCTCGGCGTAGTGCTTGAGAAAACCGGGATGTGCCTGGGTGAGTTCCAAGGCGCGGGTCAAGAGTTCACGCAAGGGATAGCGGCGCTCATTCAGGCTGACACTTTCGCTGCCATCGAGCGCGCAAGCGTCCAACACTTGCTGCACCAGCGCCGGGTCGTTGCGGATCCACAGGCCCAGGGTGTCGCCAGGCTCGTAACATAAACCTGAATCACCGAGGTCGATTTCTACGTGGCGCACGTCCTTGCTGGAGCTTGGCGTGGTGAGGCGCGTGATGGCGGCGAGGCGGGCGGAGTAGGGCTGGTCGCGGTGCCACTTCGATAGCGGGGGTGGATCAATCTGCATGATGCGAGGAAGCCAAATGAAAATGACTCCCAATTAAACACGCCACGGGCGCTACATGCCAGTGTAGAATTGCGCCCTTTAATTAACCCTCACCCGAATTTTCCCCACAGAGCATGACAACTATCACTACCCGCACCGTGCGTGTAGGCTGCGTGCAGTGGCGAATGCGCCGCTTCGCGTCCGCCCAGGATTTTCTGCGTCAGGCGGAAGCGAGCGTGGCGTCGCTGGCGTCCTATGGCTGCGATGTGGTGCTGTTTCCTGAGTTTTTCGGCGCGCCGCTGTTGGGGCTTACGCCAGTGGCTACCTTGCCCGCAATGCGAACATTGGCCGCGCAGACGCCAGAATTTGTCGCGGCGTTCTCCGCCATGGCGCGCCAGCACCACATCAACATCATCGCGGGCTCCATGCCGCAGCTCGATGGCGCTGAACTCTACAATGTGGCGTGGCTTTGCCAGCGCGATGGCGGCCAGCATGTGCAATACAAACTGCATCCCACGCCGGGCGAAAAGCGCGATTGGCAGATGCAGGGCGGCTCCCGCTTGGCGGTGTTCGACACCGATTTTGGCCGCATCGGCATCTTGATCTGCTACGACGTGGAATTTCCCGAATTGGCGCGCCTCTTGGCGGCGCAGGGCATGGACATTCTGTTCGTGCCATTTTGGACCGACAGCCAATACGGCTACCAGCGCGTGCGTTTCTGCGCGCAGGCACGCGCCATCGAGAATGAATGTTACGTGGTGCTCGCTGGCAGCACCGGCGCGCTGCCGGAGGTACAGAGCCTGGACGCACAATACGCGCAGAGCGCGATCTTCACGCCGTCCGACTACGGCTTTCCGCACGACGCCGTGGCGCTCGAGGCCACGCCCAACGTGGAAACCACGCTGGTTGCCGATCTCGACCTGCACAAGCTCGCACCGCTGCGCCACAGCGGATCGGTGCGCAACGGCGCAGATCGCCGCCGCGACCTTTATGACATCACCTGGTTGGGAAAACGCGAAGGCTGAGGTAGAATGCCGCCACTTTTTTGCCGCGCCGGATTAGCTCAGTTGGTAGAGCAGCGCATTCGTAATGCGAAGGTCGTAGGTTCGACTCCTATATCCGGCACCATTTTCACCAATTTCTGGGTTTGCTGCGCCATTTCCCTCTTGACACACGAGGTGCCTATAGGCACTCTGCTGTCCGTTCAGCAAATGCACGAAAAATTGCCTGAACACGGTCGTGTAATCGGAAATTTCATGTATTCTTTCGCGGCATGGGTTTTTGCGAAGTCCAGTCAAGCGTTTTCGTGAAATTCGTCTAATAAACGGGCACGACAATGAAGGTTAACAAAATAGGGTTAATGACAATGAGCACAAGCAACATTTCCGACATTCGCAAGCAGTTGGCCGCCCTTGAAAAACAGGAAGCCAAGCTACTCAAGAAAAGCCGTACCTCGGCGCTCAAGGAGATCAAAGCCTTGATCAAGAAGAGCGGCATTACTGCGACAGACCTCGCCTCCATCCTGCCCAAGGCCAAACGCGGCAGAAAGCCGGGCTACAAAGGCAAGAAGAGAGGGCCGAAGCCCAAAACCAAAGTGCCAGGCGTGGTGGTACTGACGGCAAACGGCAAGCGCCGTGGCCGTCCGCCAAAGATCAAAGTGGCGGACTAAGTTCATCGCTGTATATCGACATGTGAAGTTTGCTGCGTAGCAGTGGCTACACGAAAAAGCCCGGCTCAAGCCGGGCTTTTTCGTTGTTGCGCTGCGCTATTTTGGTGCAGGTGTCAGAGGTGTGCGTGAAAGGCGCTCAACTCACCGGCGATTTGAAGCCCTGCGGCTTGATGGCAAGTACCGAACAATTGAGCGCGTGCAGGATTTTTTCCGCGGTGTTGCCCATGAAGAAGCCTTTGATACCAGTGCGGCCCACGGTGCCCATCACCAAGAGATCGCTGCCATGATCGCGGACGAAGCGAGGGATGACCTCTTGCGCAATCCCCTTGATGAGATGCACACGCGGTTCAAGTAAGTCCCAGCGCTCGGATAGCGCCTCGAGGCGCTGTTGTTTGCGCTTGCGCGTTTCCTTGAGCAGGATATCCACGGTTTTGATGTCTTTGGTTTTTTCTTCCCGACGCAGGTTCTGCTCGTAAGGCAAGGTCCAGGCGTGAAGGATGTCCAGGCTGCCTTCCTCGAAACCGGCGATTCCGGCGGCATGGTCCAAGATGAGCAAGTGCATCGCCTCGCCCTTGGGGCCGGGCTCGTCGATGTCGAGCGCCACCACGACATGCGGATGCACGATTTTCTTGCGAGGTTTGATGATGAGGACCGGGCAGGGGCATTTGCGTAAAAGGTGCATGTCGAGCAAGCCGAACAGCACATCAGCGAAGCTCGAATCGGTGGCGGCGGCCTTGGCCACCAGATCGTGGTGGCCTTCATTTACCTGACGGATGATTTCGATGTAATCAACGCCTTCACGAATCACGAGATTGGGCAGCGGCACGGAACGCGCGCAATTTTTTACCAGTTGTTCCAAACGTTCGTGCGCGGTCTGTTTCACCTTCTGTTGCCATTCGTCGAAGTCGAAGCTTGTGCCGGCGGAATAGAAATTCCCCGGAAACAACGCAACCACGTCCATGACGGTGACGCTGGCGCGCGTCTGATGCGCGACGCGCAGGATTTTGCTAAGAGCGGCTTGTTCGCCTTTGCAAGCGTCTGCCACAAACAGAATATTGCGGAATTTGTCCATGTTTCGCCTCCATTGCTGGTTATGTGCGGGAAAATTTATCGAATGAATACCGCAGCGACTTGCCACCGTCTTTGACCGTCATCAAGCGCTTTCCTTCCCTCGATCACATGCCGTTGACCTGTATCAACACCCCCTGGCGGCAGGGTTATAGAGTTGCATCCCTCCACGAAGTGGGCTCAGGGAGATTTTGCGATGGAAACCTATTGGGCGATTGGCGCCATGGCGGGGCGATGAAAACCTTGTGCCTGGTGCTCGGCGACGGCGTGAGAGCCAAGTTATACCTGACATCATACCCGCCGCGCGAACTGAAATTGATTTACCACCAAGCGAACTTTGGAGGCTCGGCCTCGGACTTTGCTGGCGGCCTATGCAAACGCCTTGGCGCGGATCTGCGCGCGGGCAAGTTCGATGCTTTGGTGTTGATGGCCTCGCACGAGTTTCTCCTGGCGCTCGACCGCTGCATGGACGAGGGCTGCCGCCGCCAAGTGCTGGGCAAGCTGGTCGTGGGTGCGGAACAGTTCACGGAGCAGGAACTGGCGGTGCGCTTGCAGGATCTGTTGGCGTCGCGCCCCCTACCTGCGAACCTCCTACCCAAAACTCAATAGCACCTGCGTGCCTGCGCCCGGGCTTGATTGCACTTCGATGCGGCCGCCATTGAGGTGCACGATCTGGCGTACCACGCTCATGCCGATGCCGTTGCCGCCACGTTTGGTGGTAAAAAATGGCACGAATATTTGTTCCAATTGCGCGGGCGTCATGCCGCAGCCGTTGTCTTCCACGCGCAGCAGGATGCGCCCGCTCTGTTGCCAGGCGCTCAGGGCGAGGCGCGGTGCGGAGTGTTCGCGGATGGCATCCAGGGCATTGTTGATGAGATTGAGTAACGCTTGTTCCAGTTGTTCTTGATCGGCATGGAGTTTGAGCTCTGGTGGTTCGCAGTGTGTGGTGAAGTGCACCGTGCTCACTTGCACTTCCACCAATCTTTGCACTTGCATGAACAGTTCCTGCACGCTGAAGAGGCGTGGCAGCGGGGTGGGCAGGCGCGAAAGGCGGCGGTAACTGTCGACAAAACGCAATAGCGCCTGGCTGCGCGAGCCGATGGTGCCGAGTGCGCTATCGATGTCGTCGAGCAGCGCAATGAGTTGCGGATCGCTCTGGGCGGCGGGATGCGCGCGGCTGTCGTCGAGACACTGCGCCGCGGTATCGGCCAGCGAGGTGATCGGCGTGATGGAATTCATGATCTCGTGTGCCATCACGCGGATCAGGTTCTGCCAGGCCGCGAGTTCCTGCGCATCGAGTTCGTGCTGGATGTTTTGCAACGTAATCAGTTTTTGCTGCTGGCCGCGGCTGCGCAAAATGGTGCAGGCCAGTTTGAGATTGCGTGTTTCACCCAGGCTTTTTTCACCCAGGCTCTTGATTTGCAGGTTCACGCTTTGGTCGGGTTGCAGTTGTTCGAGCATTGGCGCCAATTGCGGGTGGTGCTGGCGTATTTGCGCCAGGCTCGGCGGCGGCGCGGGCAGGTGCAGCAGGTCTTGCAGCGCGCGGTTGCTGTGCAGAATGCGGCCATCGCCCGCAAGCGCCAATACCGCAATGGGCATCCGTTCGATGAAGGCGCTGAGATAAGCGGCTTGCAGTTCCTTATCGCTGCGCGCCTCGCGGAAGCGTTCGATGATGGCCTCGAATGCCTGACCCAGCTCGCGGAAACCGCCGCCGCCGTCCACCGGTTTGAAGCTCTGCGTGAAATCGTTGTGGCTGATCGCGGTGAGAAAGCGCGTAAGTTCGCGGTTGGTGGTGGTGAGCGTGCGCCAAAGCCCCGCGATTTGCGCGCAGAGCAAGAGCGCCAGCGCCACTTGCGTTGCACGGTAGCCACTGGCGAGCGTCGCCCATCCCAATAGCCAGGTGGTGATGAGCAGTGCGGCTAATTGCAAAGCCAATTTCAGCTTAAAGCCCATGTTTCTCCATGCGCCGGTAGAGTGAGGTGCGGGTAATGCCGAGCTCGCGCGCCGCCTGGCTGACATTGCCGCCGTGACGTTTGAGCGCGGTGACGATGGCCTGGCGTTCCAGGCTGTCGAGGTCGAGCGTTTGCAGCTCGGGGTTGTGGGGCGTTTCGCTGTGGGAATCGCGCGTGGCTGTGGCGCCGCTGGGCAAGAGATCATGCAGTTCCACGCGCTCATCAGACCCCATGATGACCGCGCGTTCCACAGCATGGCGCAGTTCGCGCACATTGCCGGGCCAACGGTAGGCCATCAGGGCGTCGAGCACGGCGTCGTCCACCTGTTTCAGCGTGACTTTGTACTTGTTGCAATAGAATTCGAGGTAGTGCTTGAGCAGCAGCGGAATGTCGCTGCGGCGCTCGCGTAGCGGCGGCAACGCGATTTGCACGGTGTTGAGGCGGTAGAGCAGGTCTTCGCGGAAGCGCCCTTCGCGCACCAAGTCTGGCAGCACGGCGTTGGTGGCGCTGATGACGCGCACATCGATCGGCACCGGCGTGTTGCTGCCTACCGGCAACACCACGCGCTGTTCGAGCACGCTGAGCAACTTGCTCTGCAAGCCCAAGGGCAGGTTGGCGATTTCATCCAGAAACAGCGTGCCGCCATGTGCCGCTTGCAAGCGCCCACAGCGGTCCTGCGCCGCGCCGGTGAAGGCGCCTTTTTTATGACCAAACAGTTCACTTTCAAACAGGTTCTCGTTGACCGAACCGAGGTCCACGCTTACGAATACTTCCTGCGCGCGGCGCGAGGCTTGATGCAGCGCGCGTGCCATCAGTTCTTTGCCGGTGCCGTTTTCGCCTTGCAGCAACACGTTGGCATCGGTGGGGCCAACGCGCTCGATGTAGCGATAAACCGCCTGCATCGCGGGTGAGGTGCCGATCAAGCCCGGCGCGGTATTACTGCCGCTAAGTTCGCGGCTGCGCGCTTGCAGGTGGCCCAGTTCCTGCTCGCTGGCGCGCAGCCGCAGCACGTTGTTGATCGTGGTGAGCAAGCGCTCGTTGTGCCAGGGTTTGAGGATGAAATCGGCGGCGCCGTGTTTCATCGCCTTGACCGCGGTTTCCACCGCGCCAAACGCTGTCATCAAAATCACCGCTGCGCCGCTTTGCAGCCGCGTGATCTGTTCCAGCCAATACAGCCCTTCCTGCCCATCGCTGGCGCCGAGCGCGAAATTCATGTCGAGCAGCACCAGATCCCAGCCGTGTTCTTGCAACAACGCAGGAATGCGCTCAGGGCGTGTTTCGGTGACGACGTGACTGAAGCGGCGCTTGAGTAGCAAATTGGCCGCGGTGAGTACGTCGGGATCGTCGTCGATGACCAAGATGTGGCCGGGGGTGAGGGACATGCAGGGCTCCGTGCAGAAAAGTGCGCGGAATCGTACACCAAACGCGGTGATTTACGCCAAGCAGTGTGCGCCGCTGTTACAGCGTGCCCGCGCGATAGGGTGGCGCGGCGCTTTCGTGCAACATGCTGCGTGTGTCTTCAGGTTGCGCTAGATAGCCAAGCGAGCGCGCTGCCTCCGCGAGTCTGCGGTCGCGCGTCCACAGGCATTGCAGACTGCTGAGCGCCATGGAGGCCAAGAGTTGCGCATCGACATAGCCGATGCCTTTGCCCATGAGCTGTTTATCGTTGATGAAGCGCAACACTTCGTCGTCGCTGGCGGTAATGGCCTCTGGCAAGTCTTGCATGAACCCCAAGAGTTGACGGCGGTTGCGCAGGTTGCCGCAGGCCAACTCGCCCAGCACACTGGGGTGCATCACTATTTCGCCTTGCTCCAAAAGCTCCGTGAGCAGGGGTTCGCCTACGTTCAAATGCGCAATCCAGACCGAGGTATCAACCAGAATCATGCGGGGTTGCTCCGGCGGCGTGGAATATCGGCCAGGCCCGCTTCGCTGCCGCCCAACCGCGCGAGACGGCGCGCGCTTTCGCGCTCCACCAGGGTTTTCAGCGCCAGGCGCACCAGCGCGGTTTTTTCGTGTATGCCGGTAAGGCGCTGGGCGGCTTCCAGCAAGTCGTCGTCGAGGTTCAAGGTGGTGCGCATCGGGGTTCTCCAGGGTTGATGCGAAAACTATACATCAAATGATGCCGAAATCAATGCCAATCAATGCCAAAGTATTTACGGGTGTTCGTAAACGGACAAGCAACCTGTCCGGCGACGGGCAAAAGTTCAGGCGAACGAGTGCGCGGATAAATTTAATTTATTGATTTTTATAGATTTATTGTATTGGCACGGCTATTGCTTTATCAAGCGTAAGGGGCATTGCCCACTACACAGTAAAACCGCAGGAGTCTGTCATGGGAATGGATCGTAAGATTGAAAAAAGTCGTAAGCCCTTGCTGATCAAGCTCGGCGCTGGCGCGGTGCTGGCCGTGGGGTTGGCGTGGTTGGCGCACGGCGCGCTCACCGATGCCGCGATTTCCACGTTCCGCGTGGAGCGTGAGCGGCTCAGCATTGGCGTGGTTACTTCTGGCCGTTTCGAGGATTTCATCCCGGTGCGCGGCACGGTGACGCCGGCCATCTCGGTGTTTCTCGATGCGGTCGAAGGTGGCCGCGTGGAGAAAGTCTTCGTGAAGAACGGCGCCCAGGTTCATGCCGGCCAGCCGCTGGTGGAACTGAGCAACACCGCCTTGCAGCTCGACGTGATCTCGCGCGAAGCGCAGGTAACAGAGCAGCTCAACAACCTGCGCAACACACGCTTGGCGATGGAACAGAACCGGCTTTCGCTCAAGCGCGACTTGGTGGAGGTTGACTACCACATCAAGAGCCTCGAAACCACTGTCGCACGGCAGGAACAACTTTATAGCCGCGGCGCGCTGTCGCAAGCGACCAACCAAGATACCAAGGATGAACTCGCGTATTACCGGCAGCGCCGCGAGGTGACTATCGAAAGCCAGCGCCAGGACGAAACCATGCGCATGGCGCAGATCGACTCGCTGGAATCCGGTGTGGCGCAATTGCAAAAAAACCTCGAAATCGCGCGCAAGAATCTCGACTCTCTTATCATTACCGCACCGATCGACGGCCAGCTCAGTTCCTTCAATACCGAGATGGGGCAGTCGAAACAGCGGGGCGAATCGCTGGGGCAGATCGACAACGTCGATGATTTCAAACTGACCGTTCTGGTTGATGAATTCTATGTTACCCGCACACGCGAAGGGCAAGCGGGCGAATTTACGCTGGCAGGAAAAAGCTATCCCTTGAGTGTGTCGCGGGTTTATCCGCAGGTGGTCAATGGCCAGTTTGAAATAGACATGAGCTTCACTGGCGCCATCCCCAGCGACATCCGCCGCGGCCAGACGCTGCAAATTCGTATGCAATTGGGCGACGCCAGTGCCGCGCTGTTGTTGCCACGCGGCGGCTTCTTTCAAGATACCGGCGGCAATTGGGCCTTCGTGCTCGATGCGAGCGGGCACTATGCCTACCGCAGAGACATCAGCCTGGGCCGCCGCAATCCAGAATACTTTGAAGTGTTGAGCGGGCTGGAGCAGGGAGAACAAGTCATCATTTCAGAGTACGCTGCATTTGCGCAAATGCAGCGCATCGAATTAAATCAATGACCACAACCACGATAGAAAAAAATAGCAACAACGCCAGCAACAACAAACAGCAGCAAAAAACAGTAACAACAACAGAAACAAAATCACTACACATGTAAAACGAAAGGAGCATGACAATGGCACAAGCAATGCAAATATCACAACAGGAAGCACAAAAGGAAGCGGCAGGCGCGATGCTGTCGCTGCAAAAACTCCGCAAGGTCTTTCGCACCGAAGAGGTTGAAACCACGGCGCTCGATGATGTGAGCATCGACATCCAGCGCGGT
>JAIRJU010000117.1 GCA_031260485.1 Pseudomonadales bacterium
AACGAAAGTGGGTACGCCAGTAATGCCGAAACGCCGTGCCCGTTCCCAGGCCGCATCCACTGCGGTGCTGAAGCTGCGCTGGTGCAGCACGGCTTCTGCGGCGGCGGCATCGAGACCAGCGGCTTCCACCAAGGGGAGCAAGACCTCGGGTTTGGCGATATTGCGATCGTGTACGAAATAGGCTTCATAAAGCAGCGCATCGAGCGGACGGCCCGTGGCCTGGGTGTCGGCCCAGAGCGCGAGTTCCTGGGCGAGGCGGCTATTGTAGGTATAGCGCCGCTCGCCATGCGGCAGGCCCAATTTGTCCATTTCCAGGTTCAGGCGTGCATGAATGGCGCCCAGATCGCGGCCCGCCAATAATTCTGAAATCAGCAGCCCCTCGGCGGGCGTGTCTGGATGCAGCGGAAATGGCGTGCGCTGTAGGGTGAGCGGCATTTGTGCGCTGAGTTGGCTCAGTACCGCGTTGCCCAGATAGCACCAGGGGCATACGAAGTCGGTGAAGAGTTCGAGCGTGGGCGTGGCGGGGGGCGATGTGATATAGGTCGATGTCATGGCAGTTCTCCTGGGGCGGGGAATTGTTCAGGAACGAATGGTTTCAAAACGTCCAAGCTCACGATTTTTGCGCACGTTGTGCCAGGGAAACACGGCGCCGTTCATCACGATGTAAATGCCGGGCGGCAATACTTGCGCGAAGGCCAGCGCACTGCCCAGGTTGAAGGGGCCGTCGGAAGCACCGAAGGCGCAGGGCACCATGGCGCCGGTGAGCACAATGGTCTTGCCGGGCACCGCTTGCGCGAGCACTTGCGCGGTGGTGGTCATGGTGTCGGTGCCGTGCGTAATGACGAGCCGGGTTTCTGCGGCGTCGCGGCAGGCTTGTGCGATGCGGGCGCGGTCGTCGTCGTGCAGATCCAGGCTGTCTTTGAGCATCAAGGTGCTGATAGGGCAGTCGAGCTGGCAGCGGCCATGTTCGAGCAGTTTGGGCACTTGGGTGTCGCGGAAGCAGAGGTTGCCGGTCAGTGCGTCGTATTCCTTGTCGAAGGTTCCGCCGGTGATGAAGATGCGCAGGCTCATGTCGATTCCTGATGAAAGCGTGGCGTGGGAGCATAAACGCGCGCGGTGGCGGGGTCCATGGGCGCGTAATCTCTGAGCCGGGCCTTGGTATACTCCGCGGCGTGTTCCAAGCAGAGGATTGCATTATGCGTCAGCCCTACAATCGCACGATTGTCATTAGCCAAAATGGTGGCCCCGAGGTGCTGCAACTGACGGAGCAGCGCCTGAGCAAGCCGCGCGCCGGAGAACTGCGGGTGAAGGTGCTGGCGAGTGGAGTCAACTTCGTTGACATCTATCAGCGTACCGGGCTTTACCCGGTGGCCTTGCCTTACGTGCCGGGCCGTGAAATGTGCGGCGTGGTCGATGCCGTGGGCAAGGATGTTGGTGGCTTCGCGGAAGGCGATCTCGTGGCGACTGCCACCGCAGGCTCGGGTTGTTATGCGGAATATGTGGATGTCGCGGCGGACAAGCTGGTGAAGGTGCCGCGCGGATTTGATCCTCACCAGGTGGCCGGCATGATGCTCAAGGGCATGACGGCGCAGTATTTGCTGCGGCAGGTGTACCGTGTCAGCGCGGACGATACCCTTTTGGTACATGCGGCGGCGGGTGGCGTCGGACAACTCATGGTGCAGTGGGCGAAGGCGCTGGGCGCCACCGTGATTGGCACCGTGGGTTCCGCGGCCAAGGCCAAGCTGGCGCGCGAGCTTGGCTGCGATCACGTGATTGATTATTCCCGTACCGATTTTGTGAAAGCGGTAAAGAAAATCACCCAGGGCGAAGGTTTGCCGGTGGTTTACGATTCGGTTGGTGCGGCGACGTTTCCCGGCTCGCTCGATTGTCTGCGGCCTTTTGGACTGTTTGTCAGCTATGGCAATGCCTCGGGTCCGGTGCCGCCGTTCAGCCCGGCGCTGCTGGCGGAGAAAGGCTCGCTGTTCATGACGCGGCCCACACTGTTCGATTTCGTGCGCACACCGGAGCAATTGCAGGCGGTGGCGAGCGATCTTTTCAAAGTCGTCAAACAAGGCAAGGTGAAGGTAAGGGTAAGCGCTACCTATCCGCTCGCGGACGCCGCGCGCGCTCACGCCGATCTCGAAGCACGCCGCACCAGTGGCAGTATCGTGCTGGTGCCTGAGCAAGTCTGAGATTTTCAGGTAAGCTTGGCAGCTTTTTTGCGCGGACAGCAGAGGCGGTGATGAAGGCAGGTGAAGGCATGATTGCGGAGTGGGCGGAGGTCGAGGCGGTACTGTTGGCCTGGCCGCACCAGAGCACGGATTGGCAGCCGTGGTTGGTGCAAATTCAACAGGATTACGTGGCCTTGGCCACAGCCATCGCCACCAGCGCGACGCCGCTGATCTTGTGTCAGGACGCCGCGCACGAGGCGCAGATTCGCGCGCAATTGGGGCAGCGTTGCCACCATGCGCCGCGTTTCGTGCAAGCGCCTTACAACGATACCTGGTGCCGTGATTACGGCCCGGTGGCGGTACGGCGCGATGGCCGCCTGACCTTGCTCGATTTTCAGTTTAGAGGCTGGGGCGATAAATATGACGCCGTGCTTGATAACGGCATCAATCAGCAATTACAGGACTTGTGGTTGGCGCCGCTCGAAACCGTGAACTATGAACTCGAGGGCGGCAGCATCGAGACAGACGGGCAGGGCAGTCTTTTGACCACCGCGCACTGCCTGCTCGACAGCAATCGCAATCAGGCTTACGACAAACCCGCCGTGGAACATTTCGTGCTCAAGCAGCTTGGGCTTGCGCAGATTCAATGGATCACGCAAGGCGCCTTGCTCGGCGATGATACCGACAGCCACATCGACAACCTGGTGCGCTACTGCGCAGAAGATACGATCGCCTATCTCGCCTGCTCACGCGAAGATGATGTGCACTACCCTGCGCTCAAGGCGATGGCGGCGCAAGTGTTGGCGCTACGCCAGCCGGATGGCCGCCCGTATCGCTGCGTGCCGATCGAACTGCCACAAGCGTGTTTCAGCGAAGCGGGAACACGCTTGCCAGCGAGCTATGTCAACTTTCTGATTGTCAACGAGGTGGTGCTGGTGCCGGTGTTTGATTGCCCCCAGGATGCGCAGGCGCTCGCCGCACTGGGCGGCTGTTTCCCCGGCAGGCAATTGCTGCCGGTGCCTGGCGGCAACCTGATTCGCCAGTTTGGCGGGCCGCACTGCGCGACGATGCAGCTTCCGCGTGGCAGCTTACATCCAGTTCAATAAATTTCGTTCAATTCAATAAATTTCATTCCAAAATATGATAAGAGTCAGCTATGAATTCATCGCTTCTGCGTGTGGCCCTCATCCAGCAACAAGCGTGGCCGGACAAGGCCAGGAGTTTCGCGGAAACAGAACGCCTTTTGGAACAGGTGTGCCGCGAACGAAGCCCGCAACTGGTGCTCTTGCAGGAACTGCACACCACACATTACTTCTGCCAGGTGGAGGATCCGGCGCTGTTCGATTTGGCAGAGCCGCTCGATGGCCCCAGCGCACAGCGCTTGTCGGCCTTGGCGCGCAAGTATCAAGTGGTACTGATTGGCGGCATTTTTGAGAAACGCGCACCAGGGGTGTTCCACAATACGGCGCTGGTGTTCGAGAAGGACGGCAGCCTTGCCGGTTATTACCGCAAGATGCACATTCCTGACGACCCCGCATTCTACGAAAAGTTTTATTTCACGCCGGGCGATGCCCTGCGCAATGATGGCATCAGCGGTTTTACACCGATCGGTACCAGTGTCGGCAAGCTGGGCGTATTGGTGTGCTGGGATCAGTGGTACCCCGAAGGCGCGCGGCTGATGGCGCTGGCCGGCGCCGATCTGTTGCTCTATCCCACTGCCATCGGCTGGGATCCCAATGACGTGGCGGTGGAGAAGGAGCGGCAGCAACAGGCGTGGACCTTGATTCAACGCGCCCACGCCGTGGCCAATCATCTGCCGGTGTTGGTAGCGAACCGCGTTGGCCATGAGGCCGATCCGTCAGGGCAGGGAGCGGGTATCGCTTTCTGGGGCGGCAGCTTCATCAGCGGCCAGCAGGGCGAATTGTTGGCGCAGGCCGATGCCAGCAGCGCCTGCTATCTGGTGGCGGATCTCGATCTTGCCCGTACCGAAACATTGCGGCGCATCTGGCCGTATTTCCGCGATCGCCGGGTGGATGCCTATAGTGGGATCACACAGCGATTTCTTAGGCCGTGAGTGCGTATTTGATTCTCGGTGTACGCTTTGGAAGAGGCGGCTCCTATAGAGAAGAGGCTCTGGGGGTCGCCGCGCGCATCCCGGGGGCGGCCCCCAGGACGGCCCGGGAGGGGGGGGGGGGGGGCCGGCAGGGCG
>JAIRJU010000248.1 GCA_031260485.1 Pseudomonadales bacterium
GTGCGCAATGGCGAGGCGTTTTTGTTCGGCGCGCATATCTCGCCGCTGACCTCGGCCTCCACGCATGTGATTGCCGACCCGATTCGCACGCGCAAACTGCTGCTGAATCGCGCGGAGCTGGATCGTCTGGTCGGCGCGGTGGAGCGCTCCGGCTCCACGCTGGTGCCGCTGGAACTGTACTGGAAGGCTGGCCGCGCAAAGCTGCGCGTCGGACTTGCCAAGGGCAAGAAGCTGCACGACAAGCGTGCGACGGAGAAGGACCGCGACTGGGAGCGCGACAAGGCGCGGGTGATGCGGGGGCGGGGGTGAGGCAGGCGCGATTTTGCCCGCATCGGGAATATCGATGGTCAAAACTGCAAACGGGTGGCTTCCAGAAGAAGGCGTCAGAACGCCGGGGCATTGGCTTGCATTGCTGATTGGCGGTCTGGCTGCCGTCACGATACCGCTCATCCGTATTCCATTTTCGAGCATCAGTATTTTTGCCGTCTGCTTCGCCATGCTGATACTGGCGTTCTGGTGTGCCATCGGCGCTGTAGTGGCGGGTTGGCGCGGGCATTTCGCCTGGCTTTTCCTGTTTGGCCTGTGCGGTTACTTCCATGCCGGCTTTTACATGCCCAACTTTTTCACGCCTGACGTATCTGTTTTGGCAGATATGTTTGTCGGGTTCTCTCCTTTCGTGATTCTTTTTCTGATTCTGTTTTTCTATGGCCTGTGGACGCATCTGGCGAATAAATTCCCACCCGCGCAGTGGGTAGGAAATCCTGTCGCGCCAAGTTTCTACACGGATGAATTTCACTCTGGCAAACGGCGCAAATTCGCAGAAATCATTCTGTTGCTGATTGTCGCGGCGGATATCGTGATGGCATTCATCGTTGCCGCTCGTGTTGAGCCTGCCAATTTTGCGCTGGCAGAATCCCAGATTGTTCAGTTTCACGAACGGCTCAATTCAAAAAACTTTGCAGAGATGTACGAAGATAGCAATCCGCAGTTCAAGGAATTGGAAAAGGATCGCTTCATCAAAATTTTCAGAGAACTGCACGAAAAACTCGGCCCCGTCGTGTCATCCAACAGAAAATTCCAGCTTCTGAAATTCGGCGGAGCCTACGTCATCACCTATCGCAATACCGTCTTTGCCCACGGCAAAGCCGAAGAGAAGTTCGTTTACAGAATCTCCGATGGCAAGGCAGTGCTGATCGATTACTACTTTTCTTCCAGCGATTTTCGCAGGTGCAATGATCCTCGCTGGATATCACAGTGCACGGAATCGTAGCGGTGCAACCCACCACGCTGCGACTTGCCGCGTTCAACACACTGTGGATTCACACCGGTAAATATGATGAAAATCGAAGACATCAAGATCATTGAAACTCCCCTGGTGCTTGCAAGCCCAGCCGAGGTGGATGCGTTGGCTGCCCGACTCTGGGTCACGCTGCCCTCTGGCTATCGAGAATATGTAACCCAGCTTGGCGAAGGCATTCTTGGCGGTTCACTGGTACGCATCTATCCGCCCTGGCGTGTAGAGAAGGAATTGTCCGAATGGCGACGCCGGATAGACAAATACTGGTTCTGGGATGCTGGCCGGGAAAAACTTCCCAAAGAGCGCGCGCTGGAGTGCATTGTCATCGCAGATACGCTGAATGGTGACGAACTGGTGTTTCACCCGAGCCGCCCTGACCGGCTGTTCGTTCTGCCCCGCCAGAGCGAACAAATTTTTGAAGTGGGTGGCGATCTGCTGAGTGCCATCGAATGGATGTGTTCATCCGGCGAATTGACCGAACCTTTTTCGGAACGAGAGTTCGAGCCTTTCGACAGCCGCATCGAGACGGTTGAAGAAAACGAACCCGCGTCCGCCACAGACCCTGAAGGCGAATCATTGCAGGACATTATCAACATCGCACAGCAGTGGGCAAAACGGCATGACGTACGCAAAATTGCGCGAAAAAACATTCGCGAAAATGCTCCGAAGGGCGCGAAGACAGAACCTGTTTACGAAGGCATCATCATCGATGCGCCCTCGCCACTGGAGATTGGGTACCGCGCCGAGTATCACATCATCGGCAAAGATAAAAAGACGCTCGGTGTATCCCGCTGGTTCACCAATGCACAGATGCCTGATGGTTTTGGCGGCTACTCCTATGAACCAGCCAAAAGCAATGATGAGTGAGCAGTCCAACGCGATGTCTGATACTGCGCTCAACCCAAATAACTTCGCCGCCAATTTGGCTTGAGTGATGTCTCACGCCACACTACGCCTCACCGCTTTCGATACGCTGTGGATTCACACTGGTACGGCCTGCAATCTCAGCTGCACGTTCTGTCATGAAGGCTCAAGCCCTGCTGACACGCGCATCCCGGCGATGACGCTGGCGCTGCTGACGCCACAGTTGCATGAAGCCGCAGCGCTCGGCGTTGGCAACTTCGCCTTCACCGGCGGCGAACCACTGATCCTGCGCGAGATATTGCCGATTCTCAAAGCTGCGCTGACGCTGCGGCCCACGCTGGTGCTGACCAATGGCATGGCGCCGTTCATCCGCAAATCGCATCTGCTGGCGCAATTGCTCGCGCTGCCTCATGCGCTGCGATTTCGCGTCAGCATCGACTGGCCCGATGAGGCGCGGCACGACGCGGGCCGCGGACATCGCAGTTTTCGCACGGCGCTGGAAGGACTGCGTCTGCTGCATGCAGCGGGCTTTGCGGTGGGCATCACGCGGCAGCGCGAGCGTGATGAAGAGGCTGCTGCGGTGGATACGCGCTTTCGTGCGCTGCTACGCAAGCAGCAGCTTCCAGAAGATATGCCCATCGTGTCGCTGCCGGAGTTGGGTGCGCTCGCGCCGAATGCTGACAGCGATGCCAATGCCATCACCGACGCCACTGTTCACGGCAACGCGTACACCAGCACCGCCTTGGAATATCGCACCACACTGCCTGATGACAACAGCCTCACCTACCACGCGCACGCCGACCTGCCCGCGCCCGCCTGCACGCACAGCCGCCTGTTGCTACGCCGACCCGAAGGATTGCGCATTGCGCCCTGCCCGCTGGTGGATGATCGCGCTGACCTCGATTTGGCGGACAACCTGCCTGCCGCACTGCGCGCATCTGCCCAACTGACGCATCCACGCTGCCATCTATGTTTGACGCAAGGCGTGAACTACATCGGCGACTGATGCGCGACGCGGCCTCGCCGATTGTGCTAGTCTGCGCCCCTCTTTGAAGGGGGCGACCGGCTTCGACGTGGGTTGCGAAACTTCAGGGGCGTACCGAGGTG
>JAIRJU010000138.1 GCA_031260485.1 Pseudomonadales bacterium
CTTCCTGATTTCGGGAAAATATTTATAGCATCGTCTTATCTAAATGGTGAATCGCTCAATCTTTTTGACTCCAACCATAATGTTTTCCGCGTAAATTCACAGAATAAAATCATCTGGCAGGTACGCCGCGATGACAGCATCATGCCGCCGGATTGGTGGGACACCATGCACGCTATAGCGAGGAAAAATGGTCACGATGGTGAACGCGCACCATTCATGTATATCACCTTGGAATATCCGGATGGCACCAACAATAGAGCAGACCAATCAGGCTCTCCGCCCGACGAAGCTATCTGGACGCATGACTGTACGATTTGGTTATCCGGCTCGCTGTCTCGGGACTATATTCTCGATCCAGATACTGGCATTGCCAAGAATATGACACCAGGTTTTGTTCGGGATTGGTGAATTGAATTTGTGATGCTGATTTCTTTAACCTTACCCCCCTGAGGCACCCCCATGTTGTTCGACATTCTGGAAAGCCTGCGCGCCGCACTGCAATCGATCCGGGCGCATGGATTTCGCAGCTTTCTCACCACGCTCGGCATCATCATCGGCGTGGCCGCGGTGATTGCGATGGTGGCCTTGATTCAAGGCTTTCGCTTCACCGTCATGCAGCAGTTCGCGGGGCTGGGCACCAACAGTTTGACCATTCAGTCACGAACGCCTGTCATCGATCGCCTGCAAGGCCGCATCGCGCGCATCACGCCCGATGACGTGGACCTGATCGCCAAGCGCATCGACGGCATCGCCTGGCTCACGCCGATTCTGTATTCACAAGGCACGCTCAATCAGGTGCGCTACGGCGCGCAAGTCACCGCCACGCAGGTGTTCGGCAGCACCTATACCTATCCTGAAGTGGGCAGCATTTACATCAAACCCGGCGCTGGCCGCTTCATCTCCGACAGCGACAACCTCACCCGCCGCCGCGTGGCGGTGATCGGCGAGGAAGTGCGCAAAAATCTGTCGCTGCCGGAAAACCCGGTCGGCGAATTCATCAAGGTGGGCCCGGAGTGGGTGCGCGTCATTGGCCTGGTGGAAGCGCGTGGGCAGTTTCTGGGCCAGAATCAAGATAATTTTCTGGTCATGCCGTTCAACACCATTCGCACCTTGATCGGCAATCAGACCCAGCCCGACATTTTCGTGCAACTGACCGCGAGCGATCTGGCGCAAATCGACACCATCCGCGAGCGCATCCGCCTGCTGTTGCGCGACGCACACCGGCTGAGCCCAAGCAAGGACGATGATTTTCAAGTGCAGACCTCGGAACAATTGGCGCAAACGTTCAATAGCATCATCGCCTCGGTGACGCTGGTGATGGGCGGCATCGTCGGCATTTCACTCTTGGTGGGCGGCATCGGCATCATGAACATCATGCTGGTGTCGGTGACTGAGCGCACCAAGGAAATCGGCATCTGCAAGGCCATCGGCGCCAAGCGGCACCAAATCTTGTTGCAGTTTTTGTTTGAATCGCTGCTGCTGTGTCTGCTCGGCGGTTTGGTCGGCCTCTTGATCGGCTATGGCATCGGCGCGGGCGTGTCCGCGCTCTTGCCCAACTTCCCCTCCGCCGTGGTGCCGCTGTGGGCGATGTTCCTGGCCGTCGGTTTCTCGGCGCTGGTGGGCCTGGTGTTCGGCATCATGCCTGCCGCCAAGGCGGCGAATCTGGACCCCATCGTGGCGCTGCGTTATGAGTGATACCGTCTTGCGTGAACTGCTGCTGCATTACGACCCGCCCTATGCCTGGGATACCTTGCTCGCGTTCTACCGCCAGCGCGCGATCGCGGGCGTGGAGCGAGTGAGCGACACCAGTTACGCGCGCTCGTTTCAGTTGGCGGGCGCACAGGGCTGGTTTCGTCTCAGCCATGCCCCGGAACAACACGCCTTGCGCGCAGACATCCACTGCAACGACCCCGAACAAGTACCCAACGTAGTGGCACTGATCCGCCGCCAATTCGATCTCGATGCCAATCCTGCCCTGATCCACGCCGCGCTCGCCACCCATCCGCCACTGCGCAATGCGGTCAAACAAGTGCCCGGCTTGCGCGTGCCTGGCATCGCGGGTGAATTTGAAGCCTTGATTCGCGCCATCGCCGGGCAGCAGGTCAGCGTGGCCGCGGCACGCACCTTGCTGCAACGCCTGTGCGAACGCTGCGCCTGCGCCTTGCCAGGCGTCACCGATGCGCTGGCGCCGACACTGCTGTTTCCGTCGCCCGAGGCGTTATTGCGCACGCCACTCGACGGCCTCGGCTTCACCGGCAAACGCTCGCTCTGGATGCGCAGCATCGCGGAGCGCTATGAACAAGGCTTCAGCGCGCGCCTGGACAATCTCGACGCCAGCGTGACACGCTTGCAGGAACTGCCCGGCATCGGTTCCTGGTCTGCGCATTACATTGCGATGCGCGCGTTCGGCGAAGCCGACGCCTTCCCCACCGCGGATCTCGGACTCTTGAACGCCTTGCGCAATCCCGAGCGCCCCAGCGCACGCGAATTGCAGCAACTGGCGCAAGCCTGGCGCCCTTGGCGGGCCTATGCGGCACTGTATCTATGGCACACGCTCGGCTGATGGCTTTTGATTGGCTGATGGCTTTTGATTGGCCGATGACTTTTGATTGGCCGATGACTTTTGATTGGCTGATGACTTTTGATTGGCTGATGGCTCTCGATTACTGAACAAGGAGGCTTCATGTACTACACGATACGCTCCACCCCTTTCGGACCTTTCGCGCTGGTTGGCGGTGAACGCGGCATTTTTCGCGCCGACTTTCAGGATGGCGAACGCCCCGTGGTAATAGACAGCGCCTGGATACACAAAGAAGCACCGCTGCTGGCGGCGCTTGAGGCACTGGAGCGCTACTGCGCAGGAGAGCGGGAAAACTTCGATCTGCGCTACGACCTGCGCGGCACACCGTTTCAATTGCAAGTGTGGCGCACGCTGCTGACGATTGCGCAAGGCACCACCTTGAGCTATCTCCAACTCGCGGCGCAGATCGGCAGAGAAAATGGCTTTCGCGCGGTAGGCGCCGCGGTGGGACGCAACCCGGTGAGCCTCTTCATACCTTGTCACCGCGTGGTAGGCACCAACGGCTCTCTCACCGGCTATGCTGGCGGGCTACCGCTGAAAGAAGCGCTATTACGTCACGAAGGTGCGTTGCGAGGGTAAGCAACACCCCTCATTGAGCCCGCTAACAACTTTCTTTTTTTGATCCCAGGTGTGCGATGAAAACTCCATCTTCGTCGGCTTCATCTACTTGAGTAATATGGATGCCACTTATTGATTTTCCCAAAATACACGACACGGCAACGGCGTAGCATTAGGGGCCGCGATACCTGAAGCTGGGTTACGCTACGCTAACCCAGCCTACCCGATTGGCTATCTGCCTTTTTTGCGATGAATTTTAAAAGCGCAATGGCTCTGGCAACACCATAGAAAAGCGCAGAAGAAAAAAGGCCACTTACTGCAAATGAAAGCAGAAAAGAAGATGTGACAAGCGGCCCTTCATAACTGTACCTACTAGATGATGCAGAATTAGCAGCAAACCCGATTATCCCAGTTATTATCGATACTATAAGTAACAATATAGATACAAAGCTGCAAATAGTTTCGCCATTGTCGCCCATATAAATTGCATTGCGCCCTGCAACGCCTTGTTCATTTATAGGGGGATAGCTAGGTGGTGGCGGGGTATAATTTTTAGGAATTATCGCATTGCAGCGATAGCACCAATTATTCTTTGAGTCCATGGAATTATTATGACATTTTAGACATGCTATGATTGGCATTTTTTCTCCTATTTGCTATCAAGCCTTGCGGCAATGAACTTTAATAGCGCCATGGTTTTTGAAAATGCGTAGTAGATGGGGATATGTCCGTAGCTTTAATAGCAAACATGTGCTGCTATAGAAAAGTAACACGCCAAATTATCTACACTTTTAGTGAAGAGTCAAAACAAAATCTCACTTCCACTCACTTTTACTTTGGCAGATACAAATCTAGGTGACTCAGGAAAATCTGAACACGCTGTAATGCCTCACAAGGATGAATACGTTCATGGCATGGCGCGGAATTCGCGGTTGAGGCGAAAACGCTTTGAGGTAACGTACGCCTCGATCCGCGTCAGGCGGGTTTGCAAGGTGGCGAGCTTGCGTGCGCAGTATTGAAATTCATGACGTTTGGAAAAACGGGCGCGCGCCATGCTGGCTTCCCCTTCCCACTCGGCCTCGGCCTGCGTGTCGGCTGCTTCATCACCACGCGAGCTTCCCGCCTTGCGTCTTGCGTCGGCGTAAGCTGTCGCCTGAGAGTAGGTAGCCAAGGGCTTTTTATCGAGCACCAGCGCGGCGCCAAAATAAAACAGCAGCAGAAAGCCCGTAAAACATACCAGCAGCAGGAAGATCATGCGCACCGCGAACACCCGCACTTCGAGATAATCCGCGATGCCTGCACATACGCCAAATACCTTGCCGTCTTGCGTATTGCGATACAGTTTCTTTTTGTAATCCACGTTCTTGAAATGCGTGATCATGTGGCTATCCACCACCTCTCGTACCTTGGCGGAGGATTCGTCCAGCAGAAACCACGCCACGAAATAGAGCGGAATCAAAAACCAGACGCCAAAGATCAACGCGCCCAGAAACACCAGGCGCACGATCCAGGCTTCCACGTCCAGATAGTTGGCAAGGCCCGCGCAAACGCCCAGAAGTTTGCGGTTTTCACGGTCCAGCGCCAAGGGGCCTCGGCTAGTTCTTGGTGTCATGCTGCTCTCTCCATTCCGGCGCCTCAGCATCGAGGATGGATTCCAAGGTTTTGATGCGCTCAGCCATGGTGTCGGCGATGCGCAGCAGGTCTTGCAACTGGCGTGCTTCGTCTTCGGTGAAACCGCTGCTGCCCTTGTGGCGGTAATGGTAGTGCATCACGATCCACACGATCGGGATGCACGCGAACATCATGCCAGTGAGACTTTTGATGATTAAGGCCATGTTCTGCTTTGCCTCTTATTTATTTACTGCCTACTTTATTTACTGCCGGCCAACTTGGCCTTGAGCGCGGCCAGTTCCTGATCGATCTTGCCTTCTTTTTCCAGCGCCTCGAATTCGGCGGCGATGCCGCGCTTGCCGATGCCTTGGGCTTCGATTTCGCTTTCCATCACCTCGATCTTGCGCTCGTAGTGCTCGAAGCGATTGATGGCGTGGTCGATATTGTAATTGTTGAGCTGGGCCGACACCGCGCGGCGCGATTGCGTGGCGCTGTGACGCATCAGAATCGCCTTTTGCCTGACGCGCGCGTCGTTGAGCTTGCTCTGCAACAGTTCAATCTCGCGGGTGAGTTTGTCGAGCGATTCGTCCAACTTGTCCATGTCGCTCTTCACCACCGCAATCACCTCGCTGACAGCGGCCTTTTCCAACAGCGCGGCCTTGGCCAGGTCTTCACGGCCTTTGCTCAGAGCCAGTTCGGCTTTCTGCTGCCAGTCATCGGCTTGGCGCAGCAGTTTTTCGTTGCGGCGCAGCAGTTCTTTTTTTTCTGCCAGAATCTTAGCGGTGGCGCTACGTACTTCAACCAGGGTTTCTTCCATTTCCTGGATGACCATGCGGACCATTTTTTCCGGATCCTCGGCCTTGTCGAGCAGGGAATTGATGTTGGCGTTGATGATGTCGGACAGCCGCGAAAAGATACCCATGATGTGTTCCTCTCAAAAACTCTGATTAAAAATTCTGATTAAAAACTCTGAATTTAACGATCGCGCAACAGGCGAGCCTTGAGGCGCGCATATTCGTCGTCGCTGATGACGCCGCTCTGGTGGGCGCGGTCGAGGTCGATCAATTCCTGACCCAGCGTGTTATCTCGCTCCCACTTCAGGCCATTGCCGCCATCAGGGGCAAAAATGCAACCTCCCAGCGTCAGGGTGCCGAGTAACAGGAGTCCGGTGAGTGTGTGTCGCATAATGCCTCTCTTGAGGGTGTGGTGGTGGTGGTGGTGGGTTGGCAGCCCGGTGAGGGCTGTACGGCTGGCTGGTTGTCATAATGCAGATCGCGTGCCAACTTCGAGGAAAATTTTATCTCGTTGTTTTAGCTGTATTTTTTCCCACAGTTTGCGACGCCCCTAGCTGAATTCATTGGGGCCCACACCAACATATGGTAATTTTCGCCGACTTTACGCCCCACCGCCCTTCTCGGACTATTCATGGCCAGCGATCCCATTCAAGCCGAGCGTATGCTCGGTGAATCCAGCAGTTTTTTGCATATGCAGGAACATATCTCGCGCCTGGCGCCGCTCAACAAGCCAGTGCTGATCATCGGCGAGCGCGGCACTGGCAAGGAGCTGGTGGCGGCACGCTTGCATTATTTGTCGCGCCGTTGGCAGCAGAATTTCTTGAAGATCAATTGCGCGGCCTTCAGCGACACGCTGCTGGAATCACAACTTTTCGGTCATGAAATTGGCGCCTTCACCGGCGCCACCAAACAACAGAAAGGCTATTTTGAGCGCGCTGACAGCGGCACCTTGTTCATGGATGAGCTTGCCAACACCTCGATGTCGGTGCAGGAAAAAATCCTGCGCGTCACCGAATACGGCGAAATCGAACGCCTCGGCGGCGCGCGTCCGCTCAGCGTGGATGTGCGTTTGGTTGCCGCCACCAACGTCGATCTGCCAGAGATGGCCGCCACGGGGCGCTTTCGTGAGGATTTATTGGACCGCCTCGCCTTCGACGTGATCACCCTGCCACCCTTGCGCGCACGGCCAGAAGACATACCGCTGCTCGCCCAGCACTTCGCCATCAACATGGTGAAGGAATTGGGCCGCGATTATTTCCCCGGTTTCAGCCCAGCGGCGGCACAGGCGTTACAGAACTACGAGTGGCCTGGCAATATCCGCGAACTGAAAAACGTAGTGGAACGTGCAGTTTACCAAAGTGAAGAAGCGGATGAGCCGGTGCACAACATCGTGTTCGACCCTTTCGCCTCGCCGTTCCGCCCGCTGCGCCACGCACCAGCTAGCCCTATGCGGCCCTATGCAGATACCGCCACCCATCCCACCCCGCCAACGGGAGAAGGCAGCGAACTCAGCGCCAGTGGCTTCAGGCAACAGGTGCAGGATTACGAAATCGATTTGCTCAAGCAAGCGCTGCGCCAAAGTCAGTTCAACCAGCGCAAGGCCGCCAAGCTGCTCGATCTCAGCTACGACCAACTGCGTGGTTATTTGCGCAAGTATGAGTTGTTGTCAGCGAAGGAATGAGTTTTCAGCAAAGGAATGAACGGTTGCAGGATAAATTCACTTGCGCGTGATCGCATTGCTCTTTGCGCCGTTCAAAAAATTCATGCCTTCATGCACGGCGGCTGCCAGCCGCGTCATGTCTTGTACTGTCAGGCTGTAATAGGTGCTGGAAGACACATCCAGGTTGCTGGAGGCGAGGTTCATCACCTTGATATAGAAGCGGCCTGGGGGATTGTTATCGCCAAAGCGCGGCGCCTTGGGGAATTGACCGGCGCGGGTCAATTCGCCGAGCGCCACCGTAACTTGCGTGACATTGGCTTCCAACTCGCCTTGCAGGGCACCGCCAAACGCCACGACGATGGCGGCTTGCGCGATCTGGTCCACGCTGGCGCTTGTTGCCGTAACGCCTGGCGGCAAGGCGGCAAGAATCGCGTTTTGGGTGGCGGCATCGTTTGCGGTTTGCGCTACGGCATTGGGGCCAAGCCAGAGCCATAGCAGCGCCAAACCTGCTGCACGCCAGAATTGCGGAGTTTTCATGGTTATTTGCATGGCTATTTGCTCAGCAGCGCATCAATGAAGGCCAGGGTGTCCGTCTGGCCTTTGAGTTCGGCCAGATCGCGCGGCGTGTGTCCGCCGACATCCTTGGCGCCCAGATCAACACCGTGGTCATAGGCCAGTTGCAGCACTTCATTCCAACCGGCCTTGGCCGCGCCATGCGCTAGGTTCTGGCCATTGGCGGCGACAGCGTGAATATTGGCGCCAACATCAAGCAGAAGCTGCACGGCGGTGGCGGCTTGCGCGCCACTGGTGAATTCGCCGGAAATCGGCGTTTCCTTGAAAATGCCGTAAACACGCCAGACACCGCCCGCTGCCAAAATCGGCGTTACCTCGAAGAGCACATTGGCGATGTCCACGCGCGCGCCATAGGCCAGGAGCAACTTGATCGCGTCGATATCGGCGGCCTTCGCCGCCTTGTGCAAGGCGGTTGCGCCTGCGCTCAACACGCGCGAGTCTGGGCTGCCGTCGGTATAGCCGCGATCACCGCCGCGAAATGGCGGCTCATGCTTGAGGCGCATATCGACATAAACACCGTTGTCGAGCAGCATTTTGGCAATGTCCAGGGCGGTCAGTTTGTCCGTGGACGGCAAATCGCCACGGCTACTGCCTGTCATCAGATGCAGGTCGATGGCGTTGTACAGGGCGGTACGTCCCCACCAGTCCCAGCGTTTGACATCCGCGCCGCGCGCGATCAGCAGCGCCGCCGTATCGTAGTGCAGGTTGAGCGTTGCCAGGTGCAGCGGCGTTTGCGCCCACAGATCCGTCATGTCGATCGCGGCGCCGCCGTCGAGCAGCGCGGCGGCGCAGGCCGTGCAGCCTTCTCTGGCGGCATACAGCAAGGGCGTGTAACCACCGGGGTCCAGCGGTTTCACGCGCGGCTCGGACGTGACCCAACGCGGCCAATCGTTGTCTTTGCTTCTGGCGTTCACCTCGGCGCCGTGTTCGATCAAAAGCCGCACCATGGCCACTTGCCGCTGCGCGGCGGCCCACATCAACGCGCTCTGCCCTCCCCAATGTTCCCTGACATCCACCGCCGCGCCTTTGTCGAGCAGCAGTTTGGCGGTAGCGACATTGCCGGTTCTGGCGACCGCCATGAGCAAGGTTTGGCCTTCAGCGTTGGGCGCTTCGCTGTCGCCGCCCGCCTCCAGCAGCGCCTGCATGATGGCGTAATCGCCATGCTCGGCGGCGACCCTCATCGGCGTCGCGCCGTAGTCGTTGGCGCGGTTGGGATTGGCGCCTTTGGCAAGCAGCGCCTGCACCAGCGCCAAGTCCTTGCGATATACCGCCCAATGCAGCGCCGTGGTGCCATCCACCGCGCCTTGATCGACATCCGCACCAGCGGCAAGCATTTGTAGAGCCGCTTCGCGCTCGCCGGCATTGACCAGATCAGGCAGCGCTTGTACTGCCAGCGCGTTTCCGCTCAAAAGCAGCGCGGCAAGGGAACCCGTAAATACCCAATGCGTAAATACTCTATGAGTAAGTACCTTATGAGTAAGTACCCTGTGAGTAAGTACCTTATGAGTAAGCACCCTATGAAGAATTGCCATGAGCGCGCGCATATCACACTTCCGCAAAGAGGCCAGTGCTATTGCCCAAGGTTTCGACGCCTTGGATGCCAGCACGTTCCAAAATGGTCAGGATGAGATTGGCGTGCGGCGTATCTTTGGCGTACTTCACGTGCTGCCCGCCTTTGATGCGGCCATAGCCGCCGCCAAACAGCGCCGAAGGCAAGGGATCGGCATTGTGCGCGTTGGAATCGCTCATGTTGCTGCCAAACAGCAGAATGGAATGATCCAGCAGGGAACCATCGCCATCGGCAGTCTTGTTCAGACGATCCAGGAAGCGCGCGAAAATTTTGGAATGATAGGCTTGCACCACCGCGCATTTATCCATTTTGTCCGGCACGTAGCGGTGATGCGACAAGGGATGATAGGCATCCGAAATACCGACCTGGTTGTAGGTCAACATGCTGATCTCCGCGGAAATCATCATGGAGGCAACGCGGGTCAATTGCGCTTCATAGGCCAAGGCCGTCAGATCGAACATCAGGTTGATGTGCGCTTCCCAGTTCGCCGGCACGCCCAGCGGCGCATCGGGAATCGTCACGCCCTTGAAATCCTGCGCGCCCAGTTTTTCAACTTGCCGTTCAACATCGCGCACGGAATCCAGGTATTCATCCATGCGCGCCTTGTCCGCACTGCCGAGCTTGCCGTTCAAGGACGCGGTGCTTTCCGCCACCATGTCCAACAGGCTGAATTTCTGGTTCATGATCGACTCGCGCTCCTGCATGGTGTCGCCCTGGCCGAACAGGCGGAAAAACAATTTGCGCGGATTGTGTTCCATGGGCAGCGGCTGGGTGCGGGTGCGAAATGAAATGGTCGATCCATAACCGCAGCCGAGATTGGCATCGCAGGCGCCTGCGCTCGACGCCTTCACTTCCGTACACAACTCGATCGAGGGAAAGGGGGTGTCTTGCCCCAGGTGCTGCGCCGCAATCTGGTCGGCGGAAATACCATAATTCGGATCGTTGACATCCACCGTGAACGGCGAGGCGCAACTGAGCCAGGTGCCGGGCGAAGTGGCATGTACGCCAGCGCCTTCCGCCGCCGTGTTGCGCAGATTGCTGACGATCGTCATGCGCTCCTTGTACTTGGCCAAGGGGCTCAGGATCGGCGTCAGTTCAAAATCCTTGCCAGCCGCCGCAGGCGTCCATTTATCCATGAGGGCGCCGTGCGGAAAGTAGAAAAAGCCGAGCTTGGGACGCGGCGCCGCGGCGGTTTGCGCCAAGGCGGTGCCCGCGGGAATCATGGCGTCCAGCAACGGCAAGGCGATTGCGGCGCCAGCGCCGCGCAACATAGTCCTGCGTGAAAGATGTTTTTTGCTGATAAACATTTTCTGAGCCCTCGGCTTCGCAACGGATAAAGATAAAGGATGAAGTGGATTTACTGCCCCGCCGTCGTGTTGACTGCAATGGTTGTGTTTACTGCAATGGCCGTGTTTACTGCAATGACTGCCGCAGCCGGCGTGGTTCTCATGCGGAATTGTTCACTGCTCACTATCTTCGATACCAGCGTTGAAATACGGTAATCATCCGCCGCGGCGTCGCGCACGATGCGGCGGATCGTCGGCATGTCTTGATAGCCGATACTGCGCCCCAGGCCAAAGGTCATGAGCTTTTCCACGAAGGTCTGCACGAATTGCGTGGGACGCGCCAAAATGGCCTTACGCAGATCCACAGGGCCGCTCACCGGCGTGCCGTCCGCCATGACGCCAGAGGCATCTATCGGCGTTCTGGCCATGCGATCGCTGTCTTGCCAGCGGCCCACGGCATCGAAATTTTCCAGCGCGAAGCCCAGCGGATCGATCACGCCATGGCAGCCGTTACACGAAGGATTGGCGCGATGTTTTTCCAGGCGCTCGCGTACCGTGCTGTATTCCTGCCCGATTTCCACTTCGACGAAACCTTCGACATTCGGCGGTGGCGCAGCGGGCGGCGTGCCCAGGATTTTGGTCAGCAACCATTTGCCGCGCAGCACCGGCGAGGTGCGGTTGGGGTAAGACGAGGCCATCAGCACGGCGCCCTTGCCCAGGAGGCCCCAGCGCCGCGCATCTGGCAGTTCGACCCGGCGAAACTCGCTGCCGCGAATATCGTTGATACCGTAATGCAGCGCGAGATTTTCATTCAAATAACTGTGGGTGGCGGTCAAGAGATCCAATACGCTGCGCTCTTCCGCGAAAATGCTTTGCACGAAGAGCAGCGCTTCCTGCGTCATGTCCTGGCGGATGTTGCGATCGACATCTCTGAACAACTGCCCATCGGGCGTAATGTTGCCCAGCTCCGCCAGGCCCAGCCATTGATAGGCGAAATTGTTGGCCAGATTCTTGGCGCGCGGATCCTGCAACATACGCCGCACTTGCCGTTCCAAAATGGCCGGATCTTGCAGGCCGCCATCGCTGGCGACTTCGAGCAGCGTCTCATCGGGAATCGAACTCCACAGGAAGAACGACAAGCGCGAGGCCAACTCCAGGCTGCTCAATTCATAGGAGGTGCCCGGCGGCAGCGACTGTGGCAGCGGCTCCACGCGATAGAGGAATTTCGGATGCGCCAAAATGCCCGACAGCGCGAAACTGACCCCTTTCTCAAACCCGCCTTCGGCGGCGCCAGCGGCGTACATCTTCATCAATAAATCAGTGTCCTCATCAGCCGCAAAGCCTCTGAAGGCGGCTCCGGCCAGGTTTGTCACGATTTGCCTGGCGCAAGACAGCGCCTCGGCGTCGCGGCTGGGATGGCAACTGAAGATGCGATCCCGGCTGGGCGTGGCGCTGAGGCCCGTGGCTTCCACCGGGCCGTAAATTTCAAACGACCCCAAGCGCACGATGGCGTCCTGGCCTTTGCGCGGCGTTTGCTGTTGCAGCGCCGCGTCGGATTCGGCGAAGGAGCGTTGCAAAAAGAATACCGCCACCTTGTGCGGGCCGGCCGTTGTGGTCAGCGGAATTTCCCGCAGGCGGGCGTTCAACTCGTCGATGGCGGGCGCCCGCAGCGTATCCAGACGCCCGGCTTCCTCGAGGCCCCCTATCGTGGTTTCAAAAAACTTTTTGCCATCGAGCGTGGCGATAAGCGTATTTTCGTGTTCCATGTTGCCCACCGATAAGCCGGAGGCCATGCTGCCGATGTTCAAGAGATACTTGCCATCGCTCGGGAAGTAATGTTCAACCACCGCGCCGCCGCGCGAACCCAGCGGCAAGCCGTCGATATGGAACGATTGTCCAACACCAGAAAACGTATACGGCGTGCCTGACGGACGCGCGGCAGGCGTGCCCACGGCCTGCTCGCTGACCACCCTGGCGGCGCCCAGGTATTGGTCGATGAAGGTGGGCGTCACTTGCAGCGCGCTGGCGATGTTGTCAAAACCCTCTTCGGCGCCATCCACAGGCAGGAGCGCTTCGACGTCGATGTCCAGACGCAGCAGATCCCGCACCGCATTGGCGTATTCCGTGCGGTTCAGGCGATGCAGCAGTTTTTCACCGGGGTGCGGCGCCTGCGGCTGATCGAGGCTGTTTTCCAACCAAGCGACAAACTCATCAATGCGCGCGCCACCGGGACGCATCTGCCCTGGCGGCGGCATCATGCTGCCACGCAGTTTGCGCACGACCTTTTCCCATACCTCGGCGTCGTTGAGCAGCGTGTCGTGGTTCATCAGATCGAAGGCCAGACCGCCGCTGTAATCATCGACATTGTGGCAACCCACGCAATACTCATTGAGCAAACCCCACTCGGCATCGGCCTGCGCATTGAGGACAGCGGCGCTCGCTACGCCCTCGTCGCCACGGCTCGCCGTGGCCAGGAGCGCGACACTCAGCAAGCAAGCCGTTTTGAAGAGGCAGGCCGTTTTGAGGCTCAAGGCGGTGGTTTTCATGATAGTCGTCATGGTCTCACTCTCAGGGAATATTGAGGAACCGATCGTTCTGCGGATCCCTCACGTGCCCTTGGATACTCTGAAAGGCCAACGTCAAAAACCGCGTGGGATCGCCCATCGCGGCATCGAACTCTGCCGTGGGTTTCGACTCTAGCAGTTCTTCGAGCGTATCGCTTCTGATGAACGAGGCATGGATGCGGTCAAACACGGTCAGATACATTTGATTCTGCGCGCGCAACTCTTGCAGTGTCATGATATTGCCATAGGCAGGCACGATCTTGGTGTTGGCATCGGGCACGCTCATCAGCGACACAAAGCTGTCCAACATGCCGCCGATGAAACCACCAGTCCACCAGTCGATCTCGGGCCAGCGGCCATTGGATACCAGGCCGCCTGTCACCAGGATATTCTCGTCTTCAAAGTAAACCCAGATATCGCCATCGGTATGGCTTTCGCGCATATAGCCATATTGCACCAGGCGGTCGCCCAGCGGCAGGGCGCCGTCCTCGAACACCGTGGTCTTGGGCAAGGCGGTCTCCGGCAAGGGTGCGAAGGTCAGGCCCGACCAACGCTGCCAGATTTCAGTGCTTTCCCACAATTTGGTGTTTTCGTGCGCAATGATCTCCACGCCTTGCGCCCCAAGCGGCAGATTGGCGCCGGTCTGCTCACGGTGCCAGTGCGTGTTGAAGAGCGCCCGGTAAGGTCTGCCGGGGAAATGCTGCGCGATCACGCCTTGCAAGGCATCAAACTCATCGGCAAGGCCGCCATCCACCAGGATGAGCCCTTCGCTGCCATCCACCACCAGCACATTGCTGTCCGGGCCCTGTACGAACAGCACCTTGGCATTCAATTGCACCGGCTTCAGCGTCTGCGCCTGTGCAAAGAGCGGGCGAATTCCGCCCAGCGGCAGGGCCGCGCCGGCCAAGAGCAGCGATCGCTTCAGAAAATCTCTTCTCAGCAAATCTCTTCTCAGAAAAGTTCTTCTCAGAAAAGCGCTTCGAGCAAGAACAGCGGGATTATTATTCATGTATTCCAGTATTCCATCCACAGCCCATATGATGATACAAGCTCTCTGCAAGGGATAGCTGCCAAGGATAGCCCAGCCACCTCAGCGGTGCCCTGTTGTTCAACCTTCGGTTTCAACTGTGAGAAAACTATGAAAACTGCTCCTAAAAGTAAACACCCTTTCGGAACCGCCGCCTTTGCCGTTTCTGCGTGGTTGTTGAGCGGCGCGCTCTGGGTACAGCCCGCTCTGGCGCAAACGCCAGAGTTGCCCCGCCTGCCCAGCGGCAAGCCAAACCTCAACGGCCTATGGGAATTTCCCTATGTTCCCAACATGGCGGCCAAGGGCAATGGCCGCACACTGAGCGGCCCGGGAGAGTTGCCATTCACGGCAGCGGGCAAGTTGAACTTCGAGCGCTACGACCCGGCCGAGGGCGATTACACCGGCGCCTGCCTGCCTTTTGGGCACATCCGTTCGATGAATTCACCCAACCCCGTGCAGTTCTTTCAAACCGATGACGCCTTTGCCTACCTGTTCGAGGTCAACACCTGGCATCACGCCTTTGCCATTGGCGGCAAGGACCTCAGCCTGGACCTGCCGCCTTCCTGGTACGGCAACTCGCACGGCGAGTGGGACGGCGACACGCTGGTAGTCACCACCCGCAACTACAACGGCAAGACCCGCCTCGACACCGCCGGGCACCCGCACAGCGACCGCCTGACCGCCACCGAAAAATTCACGCTGCGCGACACCAACACGCTCGATTACGAAATCACCATCGACGATCCTCTTTATTACTCCACACCCTGGAGCAACACGCGCGTCTTCACGCGCATGAACGACGGCCTGGGTCTTTTGGAATACTCTTGCGAAGAAAACAACAGCGGTTTCTGGGAAGGCCGGATCAAGGCGCCCGATTATGACAACTGGCACACCTACGAGGTAGAAGAAAAGTAAACGCAGTCAACGCAAACCTAGTAAACGTAAACCTGATAAAAGCACACAACAATACAGCACAACACCGTAAAACAATTACAACGCTTTCACAGAGGGAAAACCGCATGAAGACCCACCAACTCCGGCGCTTCGCCCGCAGCAGCCTTGCCTTGAGCATCATCACCGCCTGCGCCGCACCACCATTGCTAGCCCAACAGCAGATAACCCAACAACAACAGATAGCCCAACAACAGATAGCCCAGCAGAACACCCCAGACATCGACGAAGTCATGATCACGGGCTCGCGCATCCGCCAGACCTCCGGCATGTTGACGCCGGTGCCCGTCACCGCCATCACCACCGCGGAACTGCAAGAATACCGGCCAGACGCCACCATCGCCGATCAACTCGATCAGTTGCCGCAATTTTTCCAAACACAAAGCGCGCAGCGCGGCGGTGTGATCTCGGGTTCCTCGGGCGCCAGCGCCGTCAACATGCGCGGCCTCGGCGGCAACCGCACACTGGTGCTGCTCAATGGCTCGCGCGTCGTTGCTAACGATCGTTCCAATCAGGTGAACGTGGACGTGTTTCCCACCGCGCTGATTTCCAACATCGAAGTAGTCACCGGCGGCGCCTCGGCGGCTTACGGTGCCGATGCGCTGGCGGGTGTGGTCAACTTCATTCTCAACCGCGAATTTGAAGGGCTGAAAATGGCCGCCTCCACAGGCATCACCGAAGTCGGCGATGGCCAGAACTGGAGCGCCTCGATCGCGGGCGGCGACCGCTTTGGCGAGCGGCTGCACTTGATCGGCTCGATCGAAGGCCGCCGCATCCATCAAATCGACCGCCAGATGAGCGCGCAATCCGGCCAGTGGGACAGCTTCCAGCGCTGGGGCCATGTCACCAACCCCGCCTGGAACCCCGCCGATCCGCCCGGCACCAACCCACAGCGCCTCACTCTGCCCTACGTGCACTCCACCGCGCACTCGCCGACCGGCCTGATCAACATGCCCGGCTCCAAGCTCGACCGCATGACCTTCCTGCCCGATGGCAGCGATGTGCGGCCTTTCGTGCTCGGCAATGTTGCCAGCGTCAGCGGCGCCGGCAGCACGCAATCGCAATCCGGCGGCCCCGAAGCGCTGATTGCCGACCTATCGTTCAACGCCGGCCCCTTCGGCAACGAAGTACGGCAAGAATCGGTGTTCGGCGGCTTCAAATTCGATCTGACCGAACGCCTCGACCTCCATGGCGACCTGATTCTCTCGCACACCGAATCCAACTCCTACAACCAGCGCGGCGTGCCGCATCTGCAAACTCCCTGGCAAGCCACGATCTATGCCGAAAATCCGTTCATTCCAGAAAGCGTGCGGCAAGTCATGCAGCAGGAAAATCTCGGTACTCTGCGTGTCGAAAAACTCGGCCAGCCGCTGGGCATCACCGACTTCGACAGCAACGAATCGCAGCACAACCGCTTCGCCATGTGGACCGCCAACCTGGGTTTCGATTTCGACTTCAACGGCAACTGGAAACTCGGCGGCAGTTATCAACACGGCGAAACCGATCGCACCACAATCATCTACAACGAAGTGCGCGTGGATCGCCTGTTCATGGCGATAGACGCCGTGCGCGACACCAAGGGCGGCATCATCTGCAACGTGCAGCGCGTCAACCCGACGTCAGCGCAATTGGCCGCGGCGGTGGCAGGGCAAACCTTTGCCGGCCAACAGCGTGACCCCATCACGCGCATCTCGCCCGTGGGCATGGATAACGCGATCCGCGATTGCCAACCCATCAACATCTTCGGTTATGGCAACAACTCGCAAGCGGCCATCAATTACGTGGCCGACGACCGTATCGGCCTTGGCCACGTCCAGCAGGATTTCGCCGAATTGGTACTCGATGGCGAACTGTTCAAGGGCTTTGGCGCGGGCGCGGTGTCGATGGCCACAGGGCTTACCTGGCGGCAAAGTTCTTTTTGGCAGCATTTTGCAACGAACGGTTCTGATCCGCTCGACGGCCCCGCCCTCAACGCACCAGCGCTCGGCATTCGCGGCATTCCCGCCGGTTATGCCCAGCAAAGCACCACCATGTACATGTTCGGCAGCGTGCCGGTGATCGATGGCAAGTTCGACGTATGGGAAATGTTCGGCGAGGTGAATGTGCCGATATTCGAGCTGGCCGGCGGCCAGCGCCTGAACCTCAACCTGGCCGCGCGTTCATCCGATTATTCACGCAGTGGCAGAATTCTCAGTTGGAAGAGCGGCTTGAGCTTTCAGGCGCTGGAAGGTCTGCGCTTGCGCGGCACGGTATCGCGCGACGTGCGCGAAGCCAGCTTTTCTGAACTCTTCGATCAACAAGGCACCGCCGGCCAGATCAACGACCCGGCGCTCAGCGGCACCACGTATCAGATCACGATGGTCAATGGCGGCAATCCCTCGCTCTCCCCCGAAGAGGCCGACACCATCACCGCAGGCGCGGTATTCCAGCCCGCCTTCGGCAACGCGCTGGATGGCTTGCAGGTATCGTTGGATTGGTATTCGATCCAAGTCGCAGGGCTCGTCGGCCAGCTTGGACAGCAGCGCATCGTGGATGAATGCTTCGCTGGCAATACCAACCAGTGCCAATATGTCTTGCGCGACGCCAGCACCGGCATGGTGAACACGGTGCGCAATGTGTTCCAGAACATCAACGCCGCCAAGGTCAGCGGCGTCGATATGGAACTGGTGTACACGATGGAGCCAAACTTTTTCGCCAACGAAAAAGAAAACCTCAGCATTCGCGCGCTGACCGGCTATCTGCGCGAAAATTCGCAGACCAACCTCGGCGGCACCAAACTGAATCAAGCCGGCGCTGGCGCGCGCCCTACCTGGACCACCACCATCTCCGGCACCTACACCCTGGGCGCCTGGGATCTGTTGCTGCGCGCCCGCTACTTCGATTCAGTGCTGCTGAACGCCTCGTGGGTGGAAGGCGTGGATGTCGACAGCAACGTCACCGCCTCCAGCACTACCTGGAACCTGGGGCTGGGCTATGCCGGTAAAACCAACGCGGGCCTCACCTGGCGCGCCAATCTGAATGTCACCAACCTCTTCAACCGCGAACCACCGATCATCCCCAGCTTCAACTCCCGCTTCGGCACCCAAACCGTCAGCAACGACTACGACGTGTTTGGCCGCCGTTATCAGGTGAGTTTGAATCTCAATTTTTGAGGAGTGCGGCGTTCTTCCTTCCCTCGCTTGCGGAGGGAGGGAGGGAGAGAGGGTTGGGGTGGTGGTAGCGGATTTCAAATTTTTGAGGATTGACCAGCACAGATGCACAAGTGTTTAATCCCCAAACTCCATTGACTAGCCCGACTAACAGTTAGCCTCGACAGCAACCAGCGCAAGTACACGCCACGAAAGATCGGCGCTATACATCTTCAAGGAACACGCATGAACCAACACCTCTACCGCCTCACCTTCAACCACGCCCTCGGCCTGGTGATGGCGGTAGCCGAGACCGCGCGCGGTGAAGGCAAGCAAGGTAGCAGGAGCGTGAATCATGCCAGTATGCCGCGCGCGTTGTTGCGTTTGCGGCCTCTATGCTGGTCCTTGCTGCTGGCCTTGGGCACTGCGGGAATAAACACAGCGCAGGCGCAAACACCGAGTGTGAGTGCGCCGCCTGCGATGCAGATGCAGATACCGCAAATGCAGTCAATAACGCTGCCGCAGGCGGTGTTGCCGAGTGCGCCGCTGGTCAACATGCCGTCGC
>JAIRJU010000153.1 GCA_031260485.1 Pseudomonadales bacterium
AAGAGGCATTGGCGCATTCGATCGCGGTGCGCAGTTTGATCAATACCGCGCAACTGCATGACGAGCGCGGCGACGTGGTGATGGATCTGGGCAACCGCGAGTTGCGGCTGCGCGACAACCTGGAACTGCGCGCGCCCGAACGCAAAACCCAAGCCACCACGCAAGCGCTGCGCACGTACCGCGTGGAGGAAAATGGCGAGGTGCTGGTCGGCGGCAGTTATTGGGTGGAACTGGATTTACCGGAATGAAGCCAGTGTTTTCATTTAATTTGTTCCAAAATTTTTCTTCCTCTCCCATACATTCCCCCAAGGGGGGTGTAGGGGCAACCCTTGTGGGTGCCCGTGCTTCATATGCGATAGCCCTGCCCAAGGGGGCGAGGGAACGAGTGGCAAGCGCAGCCAAGCGGCGAGCAAAGGCGCGCGGCTTTACGCTGCTGGAAGTGCTGTTGTCGCTGGCGTTGACGGCCATTTTGCTGGGCTTGCTCAGCGCGGGCACTTACAGCGTGGTCAGCGATTGGCAGCGTCAAACCGCCACGCTCGATCACAGGCTCGATGAGGCGCTGGTGCTCTTGCAGCTCGAGCGCGCGCTGTTTGCCGCATTTGCGCACAGCTATGTGGATACGGAGCGCTTGGCGCGCTTCGTGTATTTTCAGGGTAGCGCGCACGAGTTGCGTTTCGTTTCCGCGGTATCGCCAGAGCGCCGCGTGGGTCTCACCGCGTGGCGTCTGGTGGCAGATACGGAGCGGGGCCTGCAACTGACGCTGACCCCCGCCTTCGGCGACAACCCCGACACCCGCTTCGCGCTACTTGATGCACAGGCATTGCTGCCCGGTTATACCGCAGAATTTCGCTATCTCTGGCAGCGCACACCACAGGAAAAGATTTGGCTCGATACCTGGGATGGCGCCGAACGTCAGAGCCTGCCGATCGCGGTGCAAGTGATTCTCACGCCGCTCGCCGCCAACGACACTGCTGGGCGGCTCGATCTTGTGGCGCCGATCAAGAGTTACCGGCATCGGGAGATCGAGCCAGTGCAGAAGGTGCTGTGATGCAGCGGAGCGCTATGACTCCCCTCGCCCGCTTGCGGGAGAGGGGTTGGGGGAGAGGGCCAACGCCTCGCGGCTCGGTGCTGATCGTGGTGCTGTGGACGCTTACGCTGCTGTCGATACTGGTGGCGGTGATCGCCGCGCAGGTGCGGCTCAGCGCGCAGGCGGCGCGTTTGCATCGGGAAGATTTGCAGCAATGGGCCGCGCTCAGTTCAGCGTTGAATCAAGCCGAGATGGAGCTATTGCTGTCGCACATGCCGCCCAGTACCGAGTCGCAGGAGCTTACCGCGCTTGGCCGCCCCGAGCAGTTGCGTTTCAACGGCGAACCGCTGACGCTGCACTACCCGCAGGAGCAGAATGTGGTGGTGCGCATTTACGATCATGCCGGCAAGATCAACCTGCGCAGTTTGCGCCTGGGCCGGATGCGTGAGCTGCTGGCGAAGAAATTGGGCAAAGACCCCGACCCCACGCAACTGAGCGCGCTGATGTCAGCGTGGACAGATTGGACCGATCTCAACGATGCCGCCGCGCCCGATGGCGCCGAATCCGAGTACTACCTTGCGCTCGATCCGCCGTATCGTCCGCGCAATGGCCCGATCGAAAGCGTGGAAGAAATTCTGCTCATCAAGGGCTTTGCCGAGATTTTTGCCGATGTCGATCTCGATGCTGCCTTCACGCTCTATGACGATAGCAACGATCAGATCAATCTCAACGTGGCCACGGTGGAAGCGATGCAACTGTTGCCGGGCCTCGACGACGAACTGATCCAGCGCATCCTCGATTACCGCCGCGAAAAACAATTCACCGGCCTTGGCGACGTGGCGCAATTGATCCCGGCGGAAAACCTGGCCGTGTTGCGCCCTTGGCTCAACAATACCCGTTACAGCAATTACTACAGCATCCTGGTGTATCCGCGCCTGGAGCACCCGGATGCCGCTGGCGTGATGCAGGATGTCGCCACCACGGCGCTGGGCGAGATCGTCGAAGCACTGCCAGCAGCGACGACGCGCCCGCGAACGTTTAAAATAAACCCCTACCAGCGCATTCCCCTGCGTGCCTCGTCGCCAACCGCCAAAGACAAAGATAAAGAGTAGCCCCGTTTGTTGAATTTCGTCCTGCGTTACTGCCGTCAGATCATTGACGGGCTCACCACGCCCTTCGTACTCAGTTACCGCTACCGCGGCCTCATGTGGATGCTGCTGCGCCGCGAAATTGCCACGCGCACCTCGGGTACGGCGCTGGGGTTCATCTGGCCGCTGGTGCAACCGGCACTACAGGTGTTGGGTTTTTGGTTTTTGTTCGATGTCGTTTACGGAATGCGGCTCGAACGCGGCGCCAATTTTCTCTCGTATTTGCTCACCGGCATGTTGCCCTGGCTGGGCCTGAGCGAAGTGCTGAACCGTTCCGCCAACATGTTTCGTGAATTCGCCAGCGTGTTTCGCCGCACGCCCTTCCCCATCGAAATCCTGCCGGTGCAGTTGTTGTGCCTGCCTAGTGTGGTTTACACCGCGGTGCTCTGCCTGATCGCGGGCTTGCTGTTCGGCGCGCTGGCGGTGCTCAAGGCGCTGGTGGTGATTCCGCTGCTGATGGTGTGGCTGTTGCCGCTGGTGTTGTGCTGCGCGCTGCTGGGGCTGTTTTTGCGTGATTTCGCGCAAGGCTTGCCGTTCATTCTGATGCTGCTGCTCTATTGCACGCCGATTCTGTATTTCCCTGACATGCTGCCCGCGGCAATGCGCACATGGCTTTGGCTCAATCCTTTCAGCGATCTCATGGCACTGATCCATGCGTGGCTGCAAGGGCTGGCCTTGCCGCTGAATTCACTCTGGCGCCTCTTGGGGCTGTGGCTGCTGTTGCTCGGCCCGGCCTGGCTACTGTTCCGCCGCAGCCTGCCGCATGTGCGGGAGGTGCTGTGATGAGCGCTCTGATTTCCGTACATGGCCTTAGCAAGTACTACAAACTCTACGCGCATGATTTTGACCGTGTGCGCGAGATCATCACCGGCAAACCGCACCATCAGAAATTCTACGCGCTGCACGACATCAACCTAGAGGTGCGCGAAGGCCAGGTAGTGGGGCTTGTCGGCAAGAACGGCGCAGGCAAAAGTACGCTGCTCAAATTGCTTGCCAACACCATGCAGCCCTCTGAAGGCAGCATCAATATCCATGGCCGCGTGGCGGCGCTGCTCGAACTTGGTGCCAGCTTCCATCCCGAGATGAGTGGCCATGATAACGTGTATCTCAACTGCGCGATTCAGGGCCTCAGTACCGCGGAAACTGAGCGGGTATATGCCGACATCGTGGAGTTCTCCGGCATCGGCGAGTTCATTCACAATCCGGTGAAAACCTATTCCAGTGGCATGTTCGTGCGCTTGGCCTTCTCCATCGCCACGCACATCGATCCTGACATCCTCATCATTGACGAAGCGCTATCCGTGGGCGACGGCGCGTTTTCCCGCCGCTCCTTCGATCGCATCATGGCGTTCAAAAAAGCCGGTAAAACCATTTTCTTCTGCTCGCACTCGCTATATCAGGTGGAAGCCTTGTGCGATCACGTGCTGTGGATCGACGAAGGCCGCATCCGCAGCGCCGGTGCGCCAGCGCCAGTAATTACTGCATACGGCGAATTCCTGCGCATGGAATCCGCCTTGCCGCCCGGCGCGGAAATGCAGGCAAACCAGAGCGCCAACGCGGACGAAGGCGCGGCCACGGGCGCCGCGATGCGCGATGGTGATTTGCCGCGCATCACGGCGGTGCGCGTGGCGGTGGATGGACACGAAGCGAAAACGCAGCGGGTGATGAGCGGCGTCAGCGATGTCGTCATCGAGATCGACTTTCACCCTGGCCGCAATCTGCCGACACCGAGCGTGGCGCTGGTGTTTTCCGGCGGCGATGGCCGCGCGCTGGCGAGCGCCGGCACGCTGAACGATGGCCTTGTGCTGAGCCCCGGCGCCGATGGCCTGGGCCATGTGCGAGTGCGTTTCCCCAAATTGCCGCTGCTCAAGGGCAACTACAATCTCGATGTATACCTGCTGTGCGAGCGTGGGCTGCACGCCTACGAAGCGGCGCTGCAAGCCGCCGAACTCAATGTGGAACAGCGTGGCTTGGCAATAGGCGTCGTCGATCTGCCGCATCAATGGGAGGTATGAATGACCGCTTGGGAACCCATGGCAGAAGCCCCTGGCGAGAGCGATTTTGAAGTACGCCCATACCGCCCGCGCGACTACGCTGCCGTCAGCACGCTGTTCGCCGATATTTTCAAACAACCCATGAGCACCGCGTTTCACGCCTGGAAATACCGCCCCGGCAAGGGCTGTGCTGTGCTGGTGTTCAAGGATGATGAGTTGGTGGCGCATTACGGCGGCGTTGGCGCGGACATCGTGCTGCGCGGCAAAGACAGCACCGCGGTACAGATCGTGGATGTGATGGTCAAACCTTCCGTGCGGCAGGCGGTGCGTAAAACCAGCCCGTTTTTTCTGGCCGTTACGCAGTTTGGAGAACGTTTCGTCGGTTATGAGCGGCCCTGGCTGCTCGCTTACGGTTTTCCCAACGAGCGCGCCATGCGCTTGGGCGTGCATATGGGGTTCTACGCGCTGGTGGGACGCATGGTCGAACTGGTGTGGAACAGCGCCGCCGCCGCGCGTGCGCCGCGCCCGTGGTGGCAACTCGATACGCTGACGCGCGACAACGTGGCGTCCTACACCAAAACCCTCGATGCGCTGTGGGCGCGAATGCGCCGGGATCTGACGCAAGCCTGCGCGGTAATAAAAGATGCCGCCTGGCTGCGCTGGCGCTATTTTGAACACCCCGAGCGCGACTATCAGGTAACGCTGGTGCGCAATCGCCTCACAGGGCGCGCGCTGGGCTTGTTCGTGTGCCGCCCCGAAGGTGAACGTTCGTTCTTGCTTGACCTCGTAGCGCCGAAGGCGCATCTCGCGTTACTGATTGGCCTGGCGGCGCATGAAGCGCAGCGACGTCAATTGCCCACGCTGGTAACTTGGTGTAGCCAGGGTTTCCTCGATTGGCTGCCGCACGTAAAGGCTACGGTCACGGAACTGCCCATCGTCACACCCGCCAATATGTTGACGCCGGGGCCCGCGCCCGATTCCCTGCGCAACCTGTGGTGGCTGCTGCCGGGCGATACGGATTTTCTCTGATACCGCGCCATGGTTTTCGTGCTGCTGTTGCTGATCGTAATCGGGAGCGGCCTTGGGTTGTTCGTTTATCCCGCCTGGCGGCAGCGGCGCGTGCTGCAACAGCCCTTCCCGCTCGCCTGGTTGCGTCTGCTCGATGCCAAGCTGTCGCAGTTGCGCAAATTGGCGCCGGATGAGCGCCAGCAACTGCTTGATAGAATGCGGCTGTTTCTCGCTGAAAAACACTTCCACGGCTGCGCGGGCCTTACGGTGACAGACACCATGCGCGTGGTGATCGCGGCGCAGGCGTGTCTGCTCTTGCTCAATCGCAGCGGCGGTGTTTTTCCCACGCTGCGCCATGTGCTGATCTACCCGGCGATGTTCCGCAAGGAAGAAGAGGAGCGCAATGAGGACGGCACTGTAAGCGTAGTGCAGCAAACGCTGCTGGGCGAATCCTGGGGCGGCCACGGCGGCGATGGCAAGGTGGTGCTGTCGTGGGACGACGTGGAATACGATCTTGCGCACGGCGACGACGGCGAAAACGTGGTACTGCACGAATTTGCGCATCAACTGGATGCCGAGAATGGCAGCGACAACGGCGCACCGATTCTGCGCCACAATGATGTCGAGCGCTGGAAGGCAGTTATGGAACAAGAATTCAATGAATTGGGCCGCGCTGTCGCCAGAGGCGAGGAAACTTTTCTCGATCCCTATGCCGCCAGCACGCCTGCGGAATTCTTCGCGGTGCTGACGGAAACATTCTTCGAGATGCCACAAGCGCTGCGGCTCAGCCATCCCGCGCTTTACCGGGAACTGCGTCAGTATTACTGCGTTGATCCTGTGCGCTGGCGTTGATGCAGGCGGTATTCTGCCCTCTCCCTGCGCCCTACCCAGGAACCACCCCGTCCGCCTACGGCGTCCACCCCTCCACAGGAGGGGAATTGTGCTGCGTGCAGTGGTGGGGTTGTCCGCGGGGGCGATAGATATAGCCAACCCTCCTAATAATTAGACATCCTAATCAACTCCTCAAGCGATCCCCCCACCTTACGCCAGCGATGCTTGAGATTCGCCCAAAGCTTTTCGATAGGATTGAGGTCGGGGCTATACGGCGAGAGATACAGCAACTCACAACCCGCTTGCTCGACCAACTCTCGTGTGCTCGTTGACTGGTGAAAACGGGCGTTGTCCAACACGATCACGCTGCCCGTAATCAATTGCGGCAGCAGCATGTGTTCCAGCCATTGATTGAAAACTGACGTGTTGCAGGTTCCCGTAAAGAGCATGGGCGCAATCAATTTGTGCTCCCGATAGCCGCCAATCAGGCTCGTGCGAGGCCGTTGTTGACCGTTTTGTAGTCCATGCACCTTCTTACCTC
>JAIRJU010000157.1 GCA_031260485.1 Pseudomonadales bacterium
ATTTCCGCGCCATGCGTCATCTGTTTTCTCGTCTTTCCCATCTTTCTCGTTTTTCTCATCTGAGCGTGCTGTTGATCGCCGCCCTGTTGGGCGTTTCTATCGCCTGCGTGGCCCCTGCCAAGGCCAGTGATGATAGCCTTGCCGCCCGCCTGCACGCGAGTGCGCCCGAGCTTGACCCGCAAGTATTGCAACTGGCGCTGGAAGCCTGGCAATGCGCGCTCGCCGATGGAATGCCTGCCGTCGAGCGGCTGGCGGTGATTGATTACTCGTTGCCGTCCACTGAACCGCGGCTGTGGGTATTCGACCTGGACGAGGCGCGCCTGCTGTTCCATGAGCACGTAGCGCACGGCAGCAACAGCGGCGACAACCTTTCCACCAGCTTTTCCAATAAACCGGACAGTCATCAATCCAGCCTCGGGCTGTTTCGCACCGCCGACACTTACCAGGGCCGCAACGGCTATTCTTTGCACATGGATGGCCTGGAACCGGGTTTCAACGACAAAGCGCGTGAGCGCGCCATCGTCATTCATGGCGCTTCTTATGTGGACAACGACATGATCCACAAATCTGGTCGCCTGGGCCGCAGTTGGGGCTGCCCCGCCGTGCGCCTGGGCATCGCCCGCCCCATGATCGACGCTCTCAAAGGCGGGCAATTGCTGTTCGCCTATTATCCCGACCTCAAATGGCTGAACGCCTCGCATTATCTGCATTGCCCGACTTTGGTGGCGTCGCGTTGAGTCAGGTATCACATCACCAAAATCCCCAGGCGAGAAAAGTAGCCGATGGTAGAAAAACCAGGGCCAAGCAAATGCAGGAACGAATTTTTGCTACAGAAAAGCTATAGCCAGACAACCACAATGCAGATAGAACGCTGAAGATGCCAACGCATAATCGGGGTATGCGCTGATAAGTCTATTTTTTCCATTAAAATCAATGAGTTATCAATCAGGCTGCCAGTTTTTGGGGTAATTTTGGTGTAATTTGAGTCATGTTTTTCATGCCCTCCCAGATGCGTTCAAGCTCCCTGGAGGACTCTGTATCTATCCAGCGACCATAGACCGTTACGAGCATAGAGTAGTCCTTGTGGCCCATTTGGTTGGCGATGAAAGCCAGATTGCCCCGAGCCGTGAGGTTCCAGCAAGCGTAGGTGTGCCGGGTCTGGTAGGCCGGGCGTGAGCGAATCTCCGCGCGCCGGATCAGGTTGGCCCATTTGGTATTCCATGCGCTCGGCACGAAGTAGTCGTTAACGACGGCCTTGCGCGCCTGCGTCTTCGGCGATAGCAGCACGCGCACGCGGTCGATGCGCGATTCATGGCGGTTGAGCCATACGGTCAGATCAGCCGCCTCGCGTTGCTCTGCATCGGCGACCAGTACCTTCAAAGCATCGCGCGCCGGCGGTTGTAACAGCACTGTGCGCTCTTTCTTTGTCTTGGGCACCTTGAAAGTTACCGATTGCGTGATCGAGCGGCGCACCGTGATCTTGCTGAAATCGGGGGCCACGTCTTCCACGGCCAGGGCCAGCAGTTCGCCGGGCCGCAGTCCGGTGTAGACGGCCACCGTCACGGCGGCTTGGTCGATGGGATGCAGGCAACCCTTCTCGATGAGCGCCAGATATTCCTCGTAAGTCAGCGGGTCGGGGTCTTTGATGCTCTTGGTAAAGCGCGTGCAGTGCTTGCCGAGTTCGGCGCAGTAGCGGTTGTTCTCGCACCAGTAGAGGAAGCCGGAGAAGGTGGCGAGATAGTGATTCACGGTGGAAACGGCGCGTGTGGCGATCAAGTCCACGCGCAGCTTTTGAATATCCTCGGGCAGCAGGGAATCGACCATGCGATCACGGCCAAGCGTGTCCACGCAGATGTCGAGTGCAATTTCATAGCGTGATTGCGTTTCCGGCGTGATGTCCACAGCCTTCAATGGCTTGTAGCGATCACACAGTTCGCCCACGCGCTTGCCCGGAGCCATGCTCGCGGCAGAGCGTGAATGGGGGAAAAATTCGGCTTCGTTGTAGTTGCCGTTCCGCAGCGCGAACAGTGCCGCGCTGCGCAGGCTGACGGCGTGCTTGATGTTGTTGCGCGTCGGTTCGATGCGCAGCGTGTGACCGTGGCGGTCGCGCTTGTACATGAAGAAGACACGGATCGAATTCCCGCGTACTTCGACGCCGGGATACCCCGTGTTGGTTGCCGCTGTTTTCGCCATTGATAACCTCACAAGTTGTTCTCCACAACGCCATCGAGGGGCCACTGGCCGGTCTTGAGCATGAATAGCTCAAACAGGCCCGGTGGCATGGCTCGATCGCCGGCCTCCCATTGCTGCCATCCACGCAGCGAGGCGCGCACCATATGCGCCGCCTCGGTTTGCGTGAGTCCCACGGTGATGCGGGCTTTGCGGATGGCGTCGGGTTTGGGGTTGTGAGGTTTTGGGATGTTCATGACGCCAGTAGCCAAAGCCCAAGCCGCAGGCACGGTCGGGAGGTACTACGGCGTAGAATTGTACGCTCAATGAGTGCATAACGCTTCTTGTTTGTTTCATGGGTCTTTGCTCCCGAAACAAGTTAGAAGGCTTTGATGAGCGCATCGCTTTCCACCCATCGCTCGAACTCGCCCAGGTTCACAAAGACGCGCCCATCGGGAGCCTTGCGCCAGAGGCGTCCCTCGATCCACACGCCGCCCTTGATCTTGTGCCGCACGGCGTTTTCGCTGTAGCCGGTGATTTCGGCGAACCGCTTGATGAGTACCCACTGGCTCGTACTGCCCATGATGACCTCCGCTCAAACCAGGCCATCGACGCAGGAAGGGTGACGGCCTTGTCTGGATCGAATTGTCGGAACGATTGACCAAAGGCGAAACCCATGTGGGCGTGCATGGGCGCATGAGGGCGTGGACAGGCAGCGAGAGAGCGTCCCGGCGTACCCGCCGTCGGGCTTTCGGGCTGCGCCCCGTGCCTCGTGTCGAGTCACGGCCATTCGGCTTCAATCCCTGACGCCTTCGGCCCTTGTGGGCCTGCGCGCTGCGCTTGCCAAAGACAGGCAGGTAACGGGCGGGGTGTAGGCGGTCTTGCTGTTCCCTTCACCGTACCACGGCGTTCGCGCCGTCAAGGGCTGCGCGTGCCTTGCACGCTTGCGGCCTATGGCCGTCTTGCGACCCCTGACTGCTTGCGCTGCGCCGTGCTTCCCACGGTTCCGGGCAATTCCGCCCGAGCAACCGGAGCACGATCATGTCGCAACTTTCCTTTTCCTCTTTCGATGCCGCTTTGATGGTGCGTGACACGCATGGGCGCTATGCGCTGGCGTCGGCGGAGCAAATTCTGGAGGCAGCGCGCCACGTCATCGACCAGAAGATGCAGCGTGGTGCATCATGCAGTTCACCGGCGACGGTCAGAGAGTATCTGCGCGCCAAGCTGGCGAATTTCGAGCATGAAGTTTTCGCGGTGATGTTTCTCGATTCACGGCATTGCCTGATCGAATACGTCGAGATGTTTCGCGGCACTTTGGATAGTGCAGCGGTGTATCCGCGCGAGGTGGTCAAGGAGGCGCTGCGCTTCAATGCGGCAGCAATCGTCATGACACACAACCATCCGAGCGGCAATCCCGAGCCGAGCGAAGCCGACAAGATGATGACCAAGCGACTCAAGGATGCGCTGGCGCTGGTGGATGTGCGCACACTGGATCATGTCATCGTCGCTGGTGGCAGCACTCTATCCTTTGCCGAACGTGGCCTGATTTGACCAAGGGGGCTTCGGCCCCCTTTTTGCTGCGCCTTGTGGCGTGACTCCGGCACTGCGAGCCTGCGCGTGCTGCGCACTTGCCGAAGATCGAAGTGTATGGAGTGTGGGCGGTCTTGCTGTTCCCTTCACCGTACCACGGCGTTCGCGCCGTCAAGGGCTGCGCGTGCTTTGCACGCTTGCGGCCTGTGGCCGTCTTGCGACCCCTGACTGCTTGCGCTGCGCCGTGATCCCGACGGTTCCGGGCAATTCCGCCCGAATTACCGGAGATCGTCATGAACGACAAATCACACGTTTCCCTCGAACAACACGTTTGCCTGGTCTGCGGCGCAGCCTTTGATACTGGCGCGATCCTGCTGGACAAGCGCCTGCGCGCGAGCATGAAGCATCACACGACGACAGGCTGGGGTCTGTGCCCTGAACATCAAAAGCTGTTCGACGATGGCTTTGTCGCATTGATCGAATGCGATCCGCAGCGCAGCGGCGCGCACGGCGAGCGCATGAAGCCCGAACAGGCGCATCGCACGGGCCGGCTGGCCCATCTTCGGCGCACGGTGTTCGCCAAGATGTTCAACGTGCCGATCGAGGACAAGTTGCCTTGCGTTTTCGTTGAGCCGGGCGTGATCGAGAAGTTGCAGACGATGACCGCGCCGGCGGCGGCCTGATTGCGCACTGCGCCGTTCCTGCCAAGGGAGCGGCGCTTTTTTTCTGCTGCGCCTCATCGCGTCACTCCGGCCCTGCGGGCCTGCGCGTGCTGCGCACTTGCCAGTCGTGCATCGGAAGTGTGAGAGGCGGTCTTGCTGTTCCCTTCATCGTGCCACGGCGTTCGCGCCGTCAAGGGCTGCGCGTGCTTTGCACGCTTGCGGCCTGTGGCCGTCCCTGACCCTTGACTGCTTGCGCTGCGCCGTGCTGCCCACGGTTACGGGCAATTCCGCCCGAGTAACCGGAGATAGGAACATGAAAGTACGAATCCTCGTTGGCGCAGAAGCGGCCTATGCGTGCATTACCCATGATCGCGGCACGCTGGACGTGCGCCTGGAATCTAGTGGTTCCGCTCAGAAAAGCCTGAATGC
>JAIRJU010000261.1 GCA_031260485.1 Pseudomonadales bacterium
GCTTTTTCATGGGCTCGCCCTCGCTGTCGTTGGCTATCGCTGTATAGCATGCCACCGTGGCGCTCTTGACGCCTCGGCGGGGGCGAGTCCATCTAATTACACGCCTGATTCAGGATTCAAGACCACCCCGCCCTACGGGCACCCCTCCACAGGAGGGGAATTTATCTATCGCGCCTTGCAAACAACTCCACCACTGTACGCAGAGCAATTCCCCTCCTGTGGAGGGGGGTAGACGCCGTAGGCGGACGGGGTGGTATAAATCTGCATGGGGCTCTCCCGCAAGCGGGCGAGGGGGAGAAATAATGTCAGCGATTTAATCAAAAACGCTCTAAAGCCGGCTTGTTTATTTCAGGCTAGTGATAGCCTGGCCCTGCGCTGGACTACGCCAAAACCCGATAAGTTTGTTACAATAAGCCCTTGCGCAACTCAGCGGGGCTGCGAGGCGACAGCAAGCCTGGTGCCACGTCGAACACCGACATCGCGCCGCTCTGGCCCTGCTGACGCAGCCGGTGTGTGGCGCGCGCATAGGCCACCAGCACGCTGGCAGTGAATTCGGGGTTGCTGTCCAGTTTCAAGCGGTATTCGATCACCTGCTGGCTAGCCCCGCCGCCGGTGGTTCCCGAACGAATCACGAAGCCGCCATGCGGCATGGTGTGATGATTGCGGCGCAGTTCGTCTTCGGAAATGAAGTTCACCGTCGTGTCATAGTCGGCGAAATACCCCGGCATCGTCACAATGGCTTGTTCCACCGCGATCGCGTCGGCTCCTGCTTCCAACACCACAAAGCACTCGCGTGTATGCTTTTCGCGTGTGCTCAGTGCGGGGTTGCCCCCCGCACGCACCTGTTCAATGGCCGATGGCACGGGCAGCGTATATTGCACACCGCCCTTGACGCCCGGCACACGGCGGATGGCGTCCGAATGGCCCTGGCTCAGCCCCTTGCCCCAGAAGGTGTAAGTGGCGCCCTCTGGCAGCACGGCTTCGGCGTACAGGCGGTTCAGCGAGAACAAGCCAGGATCCCAACCTACCGAAATCAAGGCCACGTTATTGCCCGATTTGGCCGCCTTGTCGACCGCGGCGAAATACTCGGGAATGGCGGAGTGGTTATCGTAGCTGTCCACCGTGTTGAACAGCGCGGCCAATTGCGGACCTTGCTGAGGAAGATCGTCTTTTGATCCGCCGCACAAGATCAGAACATCGATGTCCTGACGCAAACGCTCAAGATCACGCATACGATGCACCGGCACGCCGCTGAGCGTCTTGACCTCTGCTGGGTCGCGGCGGGTGAACAGGCCCACCAAACGCAGGTCGGGATTTTGCGCGATCGAAGCCTCGACACCGCGGCCCAAGTTGCCGTAACCCACAATACCGATTCTGATGATGTTATCAGACACAACCATAAAAGCTCTCCAGCATAAAAGCTCTCCAGAAAATAAGAGAAGGACCGGCACCACATCAGGTGCCGATTCAATCCGACGTGAAAATTTTAGTGCGGTTTTAGCTCAAGCGTTGACACTTTGCTCCCCTCGCCCGCTTGCGGGAGAGGGGGTGGGGGAGAGGGCCGGCAGCGCTTACCCCCTCTCCCCAACCCTCTCCCACAAGTGGGAGAGGGAGCAGTACGCCTTTATTGCAAGCAGCTTTGTGCCATCAATGCACTTGCGCCGCTGGCGCTGGAGGCGGGGTGGGGTTCCTGGCGGCGTTCGCCAGGCTCACTACGTAGGCGCGGATTGCTTCGGCGTCTTGCGGTGTCAGGTATTGCGCGAACGACACCATGCCGTTGTTCTGGAGCGCGCCGTCGATGACGATGGCTTTGAACGGTGCTTCGGCATTGAGCGCAGCGGCGTAGCGCAGGTCGGGGAACAGGCTGCTGACACGCCCAACGCTGGTGCCGTGGCAACTGGAGCAGTGTTCGAGATAGCGGGCTTCGCCCTGCGCCAGAAGTGCGGCATCGCCGAAATTGGCGGGAGGGTTGAGCACTGGCGGGCTGTAGCTGACCGGCTCAGGCAACGTAGCGCTGCCGCCGAGTTTGTAAACCAACAGGCGTGCGTAATTCGGCGCCCAGTAACCGCCGCCGCCGTTCGCTTGACCAGACACCGTGGCGATGTATTGCTGGCCGTCGAGCGCGTAGCTGATCGCGCCGCCAACGGCGCCCGACTGCGTGTTGGTGCTCCACACTTCTTCACCTGTATCGGCGCGGAAGGCTCTGAAGATGTTGCCGGCGGCCTGGAATACCAGGTTGCCCGCCGTGGTCAGCACGCCGGTACGGCTACTGCTGCTGCGCTGTTCCCATAGCGGTTTACGCTGTACCGGATCCCAGGCCAAGAGATAGGAGCCTTCGCCTTGCAGTACCGGCGGCGGCCCTTCGGGCCTTTTGCTGGTATTGATCGACAGCAACTGGTTGCCCATCTTGGCGCCCGCCTCGGCCACGAAGGGAAAGCTGCCGTAGCTGGTGGGGATGTACATCAGGCCGGTATCGGGGTTGAAGGCCATCGGGTTCCAGCCGTGCGCGCCTGCGTAGGAGGGCACGACATAAAAGCCTTTGTCGCCAAATTGGCCGTAGTTGGCGTCGGGATTGATGAGGGGGCGGAAATTTTCGTCGAAGCCGGTCAGCCAGTTGGCAGTGGGCACGAAGAGATCGGCGGAGAGCGGCTTGCCGGTGGCGGCGTCAAGCACGTAGAAGACGCCGTTCTTCGGCGCTTGCATCACCACGTGGCGCTGCGTGCCGTCGATCAGCAAATCCGCTGTCACCAGTTGTTGCGTGTTGTCGAAATCCCAGCTATCGCGCGGCACGGCCTGATAGTGCCAGCGGTAGGCGCCAGTGGCGGCGTCGAGCGCCACGATCGAGGAGGTGAACAGGTTGTCGCCGCCGCCGGGCGAGCGGATGTCGGCGGGCCAGGGCGCACCGTTGCCGGTGCCGATGTAGACCAGCTTGGTGACAGGATCGTAAGTGACGCCATCCCACGGCGTACCGCCGCCGCCGGTTTTCCACCATTCGCCATTCCAGGTGGCGGCGGCCATTTCGAGTTCGGGCTGTTCAAAGCCCAGCGCGGGATTGCCCGGCACCGCCCACCAACGCCACAGTTCATTGCCGTTGCGGGCATCGTAGGCGGCCATGTAGCCGCGCTGATGGTATTCGGAGCCCGCTTCACCGATGAAGATGCGGCCATCGGCGATGCGTGGCGCACCGGTGATCGAGTGATAGCCTTCGCGGTCGGTAATTTGTTTTTCCCACACCAGGGCGCCGGTGTCAGCCTTGACGGATACCAGGCGACCATCGAGCGTGGCCCAGATGATGGTGTCTTCAAACATCGCCACGCCGCGGTTGACGATGCCGCAGCAGAGCTTCACCGCCCATTCACCGGGCACTTTGGGATCGTATTTCCACAACTGCTGGCCGCTTCTGGCATCAAAGGCGTAGACCTTGCTCCAGGGTGTGGAGACAAACAAGCGGCCATTGGCCATCAGCGGCGTGGCTTCGTAACTGCCGCCGCGCTCGGCAAGATCGCCGAACCAGGCAAGGTTGAGTTGCTCGACGTTGTCGGCGTTGATTTGCTTGAGCGGGCTGTAGCGCTGCTCGCTGTAATCGCGGCCATAGGAAAGCCATTCGTCGCCGCTGGAGGCTGTAGCCTTCGGCGCAGCGGCGGTAGCCGTAGCCCGCGCGGCGGAATCCGGGGATTCACCACTACAGCCGCTCAAGGCGGCGATCAGGGCAAGGGTTGAAGCTGAACAAACGGTCTTGATGGATATAGGCATGATGACGTTTCCGCACTAGGGTGTTCTCGTGCGGCGATAGTACACCGAGCGCAGCCCCGCGGAAGAGAACTTTGCATCCCCTCAACTTGCATCCCACAAAGCGTTTGCAGCACTCAAAGCGCCGGCCTGCGGCTTTGCCGCCACTGGGTTTGCTGCTCATACGCGGCGGCCAGCGCCAACACGCGCGTCTCATCAAAATGCGCGCCGATGATTTGAATGCCGATGGGAAGGCCCTCGCGAGTAAAACCGCAAGGCACCGAAATCGCGGGCAACCCAAACACATCGAACGCGGCAGCATTCGCGCTGACCCCACCACCGCCGCCTTCCGACAACAACGGCGCTGGCGTGCGCATCACCGGCGCAATCAACAGATCGACATCCGCAAACACGCTGCCGATGGATTGACGCAAGAGATCGACCTCGCGCCGCGCCTGCACGTAATCCAGTGCGGGCGCATTGGCATAGCGCTCCAGGGCAGCGCGGGTGCTGGGCTGATATTTTTCCGGCGACACCGTGAAGTAAGGCGCATGGTAGGCATAAGCTTCCGGCCCCCACAGCCTGGCGCCGCTGGTGGCGGCTGGCAAGCGCAGCTCGCGCGTACTGGCGGTGAGGCTGCGCAGCACCTCGATGGCCTGATTCAGCGCGCTCTCCACCTCGGGATCGAGGTTTTCAAAAAAACCTTCGCGCGCGATGCCCAAGCGCAAACCCGCGGTGTTCATCCCAAGCGCACGGGTGTAATCAGGCACCGCCTCGCGGCTGGAAGTCGGCTCCAGCGGATCGTAACCGGCGATCAGGTTCAGCATGAGCGCCACGTCTTCCACGCTTTTGCACATGGGGCCCACGTGATCCAAGGTCCACGACAGCATCATGACACCACGCGTGCTGACACGCCCATACGTTGGCTTCAAGCCCACAATGCCGCACTGCGACGCCGGCATCCGCACCGAACCTGCGGTATCGGTACCCAAGGTGCCAAAACAAAGATCCGCGGCAATCGCCACCGCGGAACCGCCCGAAGAGCCGCCGGTGGCATGATCCAAATTCCAGGGATTGTGCATAGTGCCAAAATGCGTGGCCGTGGCGCTGCCGCCATAGGCGAATTCATTCAGATTGAGCTTGCCGAGCAATACGCCGCCCGCCTCTTTCAGGCGCCGGGCGACTTCCGAATCGTCCGTGGGCACACGATTCTCGAACAATTCACTGGCGCCGGTAGTGCGTATGCCCGCCGTGTCCATGATGTCTTTCAGCGCGAAAGGGATGCCGTGCAACGGCCCTTTCCAGTTGCCCGCGCGTATTTCACCCTCCGCTCGCTGCGCCGCCGCCAGCGCCTGCTCTGCCGCGACAGTGATAAAGGCATTCAACGCGGGATTGAGCCGCTCGATGCGGGCGAGACAGGCGTGGGTGAGATCGACCGGCGACACCTCTTGCGCACGCACCCGCCGCGCGGCTTCGGCCAAGGTCAGCGCGGTGAGCTCTTCGCCCGCTGTTTGCGCAGCACTGAATGCGGGCATCAGGCCAGCGCCAGCGGCGGCCAGGCCAGATAGCAGTACCGTGCGGCGCGATAGGGGCGCAGCCTGCACGGATACATCCCCCGCATTCGCGTTAATTTGTTCCACACCACAAGCGCCATGTTCTGTCTTGTTCATCAGCTCAAGCTCCTCGAATGTCGGCATACGCTTATATCCTTTATTGCCTGGTAGCGCATCAGCCAAAGCGCCCTTATTGCCACGCTGCTGGCGGGGCGCTTCAACTCGAACAAGTTGTTGCAAGCCTCTACGGTGCGCACATCGAGCGCGTTCGCTAGCCCCCTGAAGCCTGAGCCGTATTTGAACGCTACAACCACGAAATTGAGTAAATCTCCAGGCAGATTGCCGAGCCCCTTGAGAAGGCTGAGGTCCAAATTGGCAACGCTGTTCGCGCCCGCGTTGGCTATCTGATTGATGGCCTTGGCGGTGCTGGAAATGGCGCTGATGATTTTTTCTGCGAACGAACGGGCGTCGTTAGCGTCGTCGAGAGGGCGGGCAATAAGGCTCATCGACTGCGCAAGCGAGATGCGATGCTACATATCTAGGCCAGCCTTATTTAACTCATCTCGCATTCTTGTCGAAAATTCGATGATTTGGTTTTTATCAAATCCACAGTATGTTGGTAGAGAGTTGCCTGGAATATTCTGCGCTAACGCTATACCGCAACTAATAATATAACGAAGCTCCTCTGGCGTTATTTCAATTTTAATTGTTCTATCTTTCATTTATATATTCCTTTATTGGTTAGATTATAAGTCTGGTGGTTGAGTGTTTTTGGGGACTTGTGTGCTCAAATAATTTTCCCAGCCAACACCATAGTCTGGACGAAAGGCTGTTGCCTCTCCTCTCTGGCCGCGTATAACAATGGTTCTTGTTGTTTCGTCAAGATAGTATATTGTGCCATCCATTGCATAACGCTTTGGAGTAGCCGGGTTGCTCACAATATTTTCAATAAAATTCTGAAATTGCTCTTTTGTTTGAATACCAAGAGAAGAAAACTCGCCGTCTAAAAAGTGTTTTTCTAATGCGTGGCCATTGGCTACTTCTTCGGCAATTAACTGAGAGTTAAGTTTTGAACCATTAGCTGCCGATTCGGCGCGCTCTGCTGTTATCGCACCTTCATTTAGAGCATGACCTGCATCCCCAACCTTCGCAACATCTGCCGCCTCATCCACCCCCTTAGCCGTATCAACCAGCTTATCAGCCTCCTGCGCCACCTTACCCACAACCCCCGCAACCTTCACCACCTCCGCAATCGGCACCACCGCCGACAACAACGCCCCCACCTACTGCGCCGTGTTCTCCAACTCGAACAAATCATCAACCTGCCACTTCCCGCGCAACAGTTCAGCTTGTGCCGCAAGTTTATTGGCCTGCGCAACATCACCGTTGTTGTAAGCCTCCACGGCGTGCTCCTCAATCGTATTCACGATACCCATGAAGCCCGAGCCGTATTTGAGCGTCGCGACCACGAAATTGAGTAAATCCCCAGGCAGATTGCCGAGCCCCTTGAGAATTCCAAGGTCAAGATTGACAACGCTGTTCGCGCTCGCGTTGGCTAGCTGATTGATAGTATTGGCGGTGCTGAGCTTTTTAATATTGCTATCGCGCCCACTGCTTTAACACACAGCCTAACCATTCTCGATAGGTCTGCCCTTTTGAAGCTGGGTCGAAATAGCAGCCCACTTCGTCAGTCATGATGGCTGCCAGTTCCGTATCGCTAGCTTGGGTTGAAAGCATCTCGCGTATCTCCCGAGATGCCTCGACTAAAGTCTCGGGCAGTTCCAAATCAATCATCGCCTGAACCGCTTCGTCATCACTGCCAAACTCGTCCGCCCAATCTTGATGCAGGTATGCACCGAACAGTTGGCTAGAGGTTTTCAATTCTTGCATCATTTCGTTGGGAACCCTGTTTGAATACGATAGCCAGTTGCCAGACTAGGATCGCGAACTAAGATTATCCGGGTCGAACTCACGTCAATAGCATTGCTTACATCGCGCGAAATGGAGATGCCTACCGGATTTGGACTTACATAATCGATCCTGAGACGACCCGATGAGCCGGACAACCACGTAGAGATATTGCTGGCATTTGCGTCGAGGGTATTGGATACGGCGGCCTCGGCTGCTGTACGGTTATAGAACGATGACGAACCGGTGATTCCTGGCTCAGCTGTTAAACGGGTCATCAATTGACTTTCGGTTTGACCCACATGATTGATCAAGAGATGTCCTCCAGCAGCTTCATGCGCTGCGAGCCCGCCACCCGGAACAATTTGACTGAATGGCGCTGCGCTCTCCGCGGCATCCAAAATATGGATAGTATCGCCAGCCTCATCCACCACCTTGGCCGTATCAACCAGCTTATCAGCCTCCTGAGCCGCCTTACCCACAACCCCAGCAACCTTCGCCACCTCCGCAATCGGCACCACCGCCGACAACAACGATCCTATCTTCTGCGCCGTGTTATCCAACGTGAACAGATCATCAACCTGCCACTTCTCGCGTAACAGTTCAGCTTGCGCTGCCAGTTTATTAGCCTGCGCAACATCACCGTCGTTATAAGCCGCCAAGGCGTGCTCCTCAATCGTATTCACTACGCCCATGAAGCCAGAGCCGTATTTGAACGTCGCGACCACGAAATTGAATAAATCCCCAGGCAGATTGCCGAGCCCCTTGAGCAGGCCGAGGTCCAGATTGACCACGCCGTTCGCGCTCGCGTCGGCTAGCTGAGTGATGGCTTCAGCGGTACTGGCAGCGGCATTGGTGACTTTTTCGCCGAGTGAACTGGGATCTTTGATAAGGTCGATGACAGTTTGCACTACGACGCTACCCAACTCAGCCGCAGTTTCAATCACCGCATCTACTGTGGCGCCGACCATTTGCGTGGCAGCATCCAAGACGTTGGAGACAGCATCAGTGACTTTTTCTCCAAACGATCGCGCGTCGTTGGCGTCGTCGATGAGGCTCTGCAAGGCGTCGTTGGGTTCAGTGTTATGCCCGACGAGGGTGATTTCCTCTATGACTGAGGGCGTGTCCTCGTCGGTTTGGGCAAGCGCGTCATTTTCTTGCGCAGAATCGCTGACGGGGGTGGGTTCGCTCTCGATGGCAGCGACATTCTCTGGCTCTTGCGGCAAATCAGCGGGTATTTCTTCTTCTTGCGCAAGCGCCGCATCGTTTTCAACAGCATTGGTAATGATGGAATCTTCATTCTCTATCTCGGCGATATCATCGGGCGCCGCATCGGTTCCGCTCGTGCCGCCGCTATCCCAGTCAAGATCAATCGTCGATGAACCAAAGTCATAGCTTATAGTGGCAGGAAAATCAGGCTCAATTCGGTGTCCGGCGATGATGATCTCTTCGATGTTCGAAAGCGCGTCCTCATCGTTTTGTGCGAGCGGTGTAGCGTCTTTAGCGGGCGGATCGACGGCGGAAGGAGGCTCATCCTCGACTTGGACGACATCCTGCGGCGCTTGAGGAGCAGCAGTGCCACTGATGCTTCCGCCACCCCAGCCAAGATCAATGATTGAGGACTCAGGCTCACCCGCCAGGTTTATTGGAAAACCGAAATTGATTTCGTGCGCGTAAACATCGATCAAGTTTGGATTCACGGGGCCGTCTTTCTTGGCCACCGCGGTGTCGTCCTCGGCGTCGTTCACGAGCGTGATGGTGGTGGTGCCATTGAGGTTGTCGGTACGGATTATGTGGTCTTCTGTAATCTTGATTCCATTATCCGTGTAGTAAGCGGTTTTATCCTGGTAAGCGATGTCGT
>JAIRJU010000234.1 GCA_031260485.1 Pseudomonadales bacterium
TAAAGCAACGCGCTATGCACATACCGATGTGACTACACAGTTGATTGCCAGCGCCGTGCCTCATTTGGCAAAGAGCTACTACGCCGCGTTGGCGGGTGCGCAGCTCAATCCTGCCAATCCACGTCTCAAAGCGGTGTACGCGCTGCGTTCACGCGCAGCGTTGTTTGGTGCAACGGCCGCCAAGCTGCCACGGTATGTCACAAGAAGTGAATCAAGGATAAAAGAGCTGCCTGCCGGAACGCTCAAAGCACAGACTGCCTGGGGGGAGTGGTGGTATGCCACCGATGAATCGGGGCAAAACGCATTTCTCGACGGCGCCAATGAAGCGATTACCGCAGGCAGTTATGCGATCTGTGAGGTTGGGGGTCATCGTCAGGTCTTGCGCATAAAGGCGGCGGCCACATCACCGCGCAGCGCCTATGGTTTGACCGGCCAGACAACGGCGCTCACGTTTGAATTGCCTGATGACAGTCCATGGCGCAGCGTCGATCACATAGACCTGCGCTCAAAGGAACCCGCAAGAAATGAAATAACAGAATTGCGTCAAACAAAGCTGTACGTGCAAAGCGAAGCCCTTACCCTGGTCGATGAACCCATCGACGAAAACATCGATACTTCGTTTATTGAACTGGACGGTCTCTATAAAGAACTGACCTCTGGTCGCTGGGTGATTGTGTCCGGCGAGCGTGCCGACATTGAACAGGTTCGTGGGGTGAGAGTCGCCGAATTGCAAATGATTTCGGGATTGAGTCATGGTTATAACCCCGATCTGCCTAACGACACCGCCCATACGACACTCACGCTGGCCACAGACCTTGCCTATACGTACAAGCGCGACACCCTGAAAATCTACGGCAATGTCGTCAAAGCCACCCAGGGCAGCACGCGCCGCGAGATACTCGGCAGTGGCGATGGCGCGCAGGTGTTTCAGTCATTCACGCTCAAGCAGCCACCGATCACCTTTGTCGCGGCGCCAACCGCCGAGGGCGCACAAAGCACGCTGCATGTCTATGCCGACAACGTCGAATGGCATGAGTCCAGTTCGCTGGCGTTGCTCGATCCGAAGACGCAGGGCTTCATCACCCAGACCGACGACGAAGACGCTACCCGTGTCCTCTTCGGCGACGGCAAGCATGGCGCGCGCCTGCCGAGCGGCGTCCAGAACATCACCGCAATGTACCGGAGCGGCATCGGCGCGGGCGGCAACGTGGAGGCCGAGCAGATCACCACCTTGCAATCGCGGCCACTCGGCGTCACCGCCGTCATCAACCCGCTGCGCGCCTCTGGTGGCGCCGACAAGGAAGGCCGCGATCTCGGACGCGAAAATGCCCCGCTTTCCGTGATGCCGCTCGATCGGCTGGTGTCGGTGCAGGATTACGAAGACTTCGCGCGGCGCTTTGCCGGGATCGCCAAGGCACTGGCTCGCCGCGACACCGATGGCAATCGCAGCGTTGTCTACCTCACGATCGCGGGCGTCGATGACGTGCCCATCGACGTGACATCGGATCTGTATCGCAATCTGCTCGAGGCGTTCACGGCACTCGGCGATCCCGATCTGCCGCTGCGCGTCGATCTGCGTGAACGCAAGGCGCTGGTACTCAGCGCGAATATCAAGATTTTGCCCGACCATCGCTGGGAGATCGTCGTCAGCGCAGTTCGCACCGCACTGCTCGACGCCTTTGGTTTCGATAAACGCAAACTCGGGCAGAAGGCGCTGTTGAGCGACGTGATCAGCGTGATGCAGCGCGTGCGCGGCGTCGCGTGGGTGGATATCGATGCGTTTGGCGCGGTGCCTGAGAAGAACAAGAAAACGCGCGAGCTGTCCACACCGGACGAAATTGTCAAAGCGATTGAAGCGATCATCGATTCATCGTCCAGCGTCGATCAAATGCCCTCTGACATAGACGCATGGCCCGGTGGCTTCGATGCGGAAATACCCATGCTGCGCCCCGCCGAAATCATCGCGTTCACGCCCGCGGTTCCCGACACTCTCATTCTGAATCAAATCCTATGAACGCCATCGACACCGGCCAAGCGCGCACCGATCGTCTCTACGAGCTGCTGCCGGCGATTCATCGCATACGCGACGCTGAGCGCGGCTATCCGCTCAAGGCGCTGCTGCGCGTGATCGCCGAACAGGTGAATGTGATCGAGGATGACATCGCACAACTGTACGAGAATGCGTTCATCGAGACCGCCGCCGATTGGGTGGTGCCCTATCTCGGCGATCTGGTGGGCTACCGGCCCGTTGCCGAGGCGGGCGATCCCGCCAACAGCACGCCTTGCGAGGGTGCCAACCGCGCACTCGTGCCGCGCCGCGAGATCGCCAATCTGATTCGCACACGCCGCCGCAAAGGCACGCTCGCGCTGCTTGAAACACTGGCACACGATGTCGCCCACTGGCCGGCCCGCGCCGTCGAGTTTTTCAAATTGCTCGGCTGGACGCAGCACATCAATCACCCCCATCCGACGCGGCATCGCCTCGCCAATCTGCGCGACCTCGACGCCCTCGATCGGCTGGGCGGCCCCTTCGATGCGATGACGCGGACGGTGGATGTGCGGCGGATCAATGCCACGCGCACGCCAGGCCGCAGCAATATTCCCAGCGTCGGCGTCTTCCTCTGGCGCCTGAAGAGCTATGCGGTGACCAATACGCCAGCCTTCTGCGATGAAAACCGTGGCCCGCACTGTTTCACCTTCAGCGTGCTCGGCCAGGACGCGCCCTTGTTCGTGAAGCCGCAAGCAGAACCTGATCCGACGCATCGCGCGGAAGAACTGAACGTTCCAGAAAAGATTCGCCGACTGGCATTCAAAAATCACCTTGAGCAATTCGTTGGCGACAACCGCAGTCTGGCCATCGAAACCGACGGCTGGGCGGGCCATAAATCCGGCGAGGCGGTGCCGCTCTCCAAGCTGGTTGCGGCCGATCTTTCCGAGTGGAAATACACCCCTGCGACCAATCATATCGCCGTCGATCCGGTGCTGGGCCGCCTCGCGTTTCCGCAACACCAGCTTCCCAAACATGGCGTGCGGGTGAGTTATCACTATGGCTTTTCCGCGGACATGGGCGGCGGCGAATATCACCGTTCGCTCCGCGATCCGCCAGAAGCCTTTACCCTCTATCGCGTGGGAAAACACGAAAAGCATCACCGTATTGGTGGCGCGCTGGAGCAGTGGCGCAAAGAGAAGCCCAAGCACGCGGTTATCGAGATCACCAGCAGTGGCGTCTATGTGGAGCCGACGCACATCGTGCTCCCCCCTGAACACACACTCCAGTTGCGCGCCGCCGATGGCGTGCGGCCCGTGCTGCGTTTCATTGACTGGCAGACCGATCTGCCCGACGCACTCAGCGTGACCTTGGGCGATAAAAGCCGCATCACCTTCGACGGTTTGCTGATCACCGGCCGTCCGATCGCGGTGACGGGCGCGCGTGAACGCGCCGCCGCGCCGTGGGTGTGCGGCGGTGAAGTCATCATTCGTCATTGCACGCTGGTGCCTGGCTGGGAAATCGACTGCGGCTGCGAACCCAAGCGGCAGACGGCGCCGAGTCTGGAGATCACCAATGTTCGGGCAGCGGTGCGTATCGATCGCAGCATCATCGGCGCCATTCAGGTGCATGAGGACGAAGTGCGTCTGGATCCGATGCCGCTCGAGATCACCAACAGCATCGTCGATGCGATGTCGCCACACCGCCAAGCCATCGGCGCGCCGGGCGAAACGCGGGCGCATGTGCTGCTGACGATGCGCCAATGCACGGTCTTCGGCATTGTGGATGTTCATGCCATGCCGCTGGGAGAAAACAGCATTTTCAACGGCTGCATCAATGTGGCGCGGCGCCAGATCGGATGCCTGCGCTTCAGTTGGGTGCCCGAAAACTGCCGCACGCCGCGCCGGTATCGCTGCCAGCCGGATGAGGTCATCGCGGCGGTGAAAGCGCGCATTCCCGAGGATGCCGCCAAACGCGCCAGCGAGATCGCCAATGAGACCTTACGTGTGCAGCCGCGCTTCACGGCGCAGCGCTATGGAAACCCCGCCTACGCGCAACTGGCGCTTGAATGCGCAATGGAAATCCAGCGCGGCGCGGATGACGAATCCGAAATGGGCGTGTTTCACGATTTGTTTCAACCGCAACGGGAAGCCAATCTGCGCGCCCGCTTGAACGAATACACCCCGGCGGGTATCGACGTCGGAATTATTTTTGCCAACTGATTACTGGACATTTGAAAGGGAACCGACATGAAAGGCGACTTCTCCCGCATCAGCTTTGATGCCAAGCAACACTTCAGTAGCGTTTTGCAGCAACAAGGCCGTGTCACGCTGGATGCCGATCACAATGAAGGCGCCGCTATCCTGCTTCACTACATGCGAACGTTGGCGCGGGATCTCCTCGGACCCGCCGCAGGGCCAGCGGATCACCTTGGGCTCCAGTTGAAAATGGACGCTGAACATAAGTGCCTCACCATCACCAAAGGGCGGTATTACGTCGATGGCATCCTGGTTGAGATCGACAGGAATTGCGATTACGTGAATCAACCCTATCGATCCAAAGAGGATATCGACAACGATCCGCTGGCCAAGCAGTTCCCGTTATCCTCTGATCATGACGAATTCTGGATTTACGTTGACGTATGGGAGCGGCATATCACCTGGATCGAGGATGATTCGATTCGTGAGGCGGCGCTCGATGGCCCGGATACCTGCACCCGCACTCAGGTGGTGTGGCAGGTTCGTGCTCTGTCTCAAACGGAGATTGATAAAAAGCAGAACCAAGCTCAGTCAGCAACGCAAAATCAGATCAAGGCATCAAGGCGCCCACCCAAAACGAGCCAGAGCACAGCATCACAACTTGTCATTGCCGACGCGGCACCTTCCAACGGTGAAAATTCCTGCAATGCGCCGCTGCGTCTGCTTGATCGTATCAGCACCGCGCATATGACTGCCCAGCTTGACCCTGGGCAGGCTATCAAAGACCCGTGTACGGTTGCGCCGGACGCCCTGTATCGTGGTACCGAAAATCAACTGTATCGCGTGGAGATTCATCAAGGCAGCCTCGATAAGAATGGGCGCCCTACGCAACCGACGATCAAGTGGTCACGCGACAATGGCAGCATTGCGACACGCTGGCTGGGAATGGATGGCAATGCGGTGCTGGTCACCAATACCCGTGGCTTCAGCGCAGGCGCCTGGGTTGAGCTATCCGACGACTCACATGACCTCAATGGCACACCTGGCACGCTCGTCAAAATCGTGAGTGTCGCCAGCGATCGCTTGATCGTCGAACTACCATCACAGGACATCTCACTATGCCCATCGCCGGAGTGCCATCCGAAGGTGCGGCAGTGGAACCAAGCTGAAAACGATGACATCAGTCTCGATAAAGGCGCAATTCCTATCGACGAAGCGAGTTGTGAAAATTGGCTAACACTCGAAGACGGTATTCAGGTGCGATTCTCGAAGGACGGTACATATCGAACCGGTGACTACTGGTTGATTCCAGCGCGCGTTGCAACAGGCAGCATTGCCTGGCCAAGACGCGACGACAAAGGTGAAACCCACTGGCTGCCAAAACCGCCTGATGGAGTGGAGCATCATTATGCGGCGCTTGGCCGTCTGCCTGCGGGGGGTATGAAGGTCGAGCCCTGCCTCTGTACGATTACGCCAGCGCTCAGTTGCGGTAAAACCCTAGTAACTGAACAGTAAGTACACAATGATGCCAATCCCCGAATTCACAGGCCGCAGCAAACCCTTGACCGACGCTGGCATTCTCGCAGCGCTGGCGACCTTGGGTTTGCAGACAGCCACTGGCCCCGCCACGCTGTGGGCAGTGCTTACGGTTGAGAGCGCGGGGTTTGGTTTTCTACCGGATCGGCGGCCAATGCTGTTATTTGAACGCCATGTTTTCTTCAAAGAAACTGACGGACGTTTTGCCACTGAGGCGCCGGACCTCTGTGCCCAAACGCGCGGCGCTTACGTGGGCGGTGCGGCTGAATATGAGCGCCTGACGCGCGCCATGGCGCTCTGCCGCCGAGACAGATTTGATACTGCGGCGGCGCTGCGCAGTGCCAGTTGGGGGCTGGGGCAGATCATGGGCTTCAATGCCGCAGCCGCGGGCTTCCGCGACATCAACGACATGCTTGCCCAAATGGCAGATGCCGAAGATGCGCAGCTTGCGGGCATGGTGGCATTCATACGCCGTCAAGGGCTGGACAAGAACCTCCAGGCGGGTGACTGGGCCGGATTCGCGCTCGGTTATAACGGCACGAAATACGCACAGAACGCCTATGACACCAAACTGCAAGCCGCGTTTGCCAAGCAGAACAACCGCAACCTACGGATGCGCGCCGCCCAGGCCGCGCTGCTTTTTCTCGGCTACAGGCCAGGCCTTCCTGACGGCACCATCGGCCGCAACACGCGCGCCGCCCTGCTCGCCTTCCGGCGCGACGCGGGCTTGGGTGACAGCGAAGCGCTGGATGAGCCAGCATTCAACGCCCTCATGCAAGAAGCGGCGCTGCGCTGGCCGTAATGCTCCCCCACTGCACGCAGCACAATTCCCCTCCTGTGGAGGGGAATTATCTAGCGCTTGCTATCTCACGAGCTGAGAGTGCCAGCATTTGAATCAAAACCGTTCTACGTTGGCTACTGCTTCAACTCCTCACAGCGCCAGTTGCTTGCCTCTTTGACATCGCCGCTGCCCGTGTAAGCCGCGGTTTGTGGCCAAGTGCACAGAGGGCGGCTGAGGCCGGATTCGGGGTTGCGCGCGGGGAGGGTTGCGGGCGCGATATTTTCTTCACGCCAGCGCTCCAGGGTGGTCAGCAACTCGAATTCATAGGGGCCGGGGCCACCGCTGCAATGCCCCATGCCGGGCACCATGAAGAGCCGTGCCATGTCTTGTGCGTCGTCGCCCATTTCTTGAATGACACTTTCGTAATACTGTACCGAGTTGCGCGGCGTGATGCGATCGTCGGCCCAGCCGTGATACATCAGCAATTTGCCGCCGTTGTGTTGAAACTCGCGCAGGTTGGGATCGGTGGCATCAACGAAACCCACACGCGCGTCGATCAGCGGCAGATCGCGGTCGAGATCGAAGTCGCGCCAACTGTAGTTCGGGTTCTGGAAGCCCAGGATACGAATGGTGTCGAACAGAAACGCCTCGGGTGGCCGGAAGTCGAACGGCAGCCGCGGAATCGGGCTGCCGAAGGCTTGGCCGGGGAACACCAGCTTGCCATCACTGGTGCGCAGGCCATCGCCATAGTAATCCGCCATTTCCTGGTTTTGATATTCCCACAGGCAGCTTTCGCTGAAGGAGGTATCGCCGGCCTTCTTGCTGCACGTGATCGTCTGGAAATCGAAATCACACTGGCGCGGTTCGTTCACAAAACCTTCTTTCAAGGCATCGCATTGCCGCAATATGGAACGATTGATTAAATCAGCCGTGTACTGATAGGAGTTGGCGTATTCCGGGTTGCGGTTGTTGAAGATGTGCTGGTAAGACTGCGCCACGTGCATGTGAATGTGCTGATTGGCGGGCGCGCCCGCGATGATGCCGTCGAAATCTTCTGGGTAGCGCTGTGCCGACATCAGCCCCTGGCGGCCCCCGGTGGAGCAGCCTTTGAAATACGAGTATTGCGGCGCTTGCGCGTAAGCCTTGGTGATGACGGCCTTGGATTTTTCCGCCATTTGGTGAATCGCGCGGTAGGCGAAATCGATCAGCTTTTCTTGATTACCCAAGGCGAACATGCCGTTGGCGCCATCGGCCGCACTGTGGCCGGTATCGGTGCCAGCAGTGGCATAGCCGCGTCGCAGCGCCATGCGCATGTCGTTGTAACCTTGAATCGCGCCCGCCCAGCCGCCATTGCCCACCGCAAGAAAACGGCCGTTCCAATTTTCGGCGGGCAGCCACAGATCGACATTGATAGCGGATTCGGCAGTGGGTTCCAGCACCATCTTCACACGGCAATGCGCTGGAATGGGTTGCAGATCGGCATTGGTGCCTCCCCCTGCGCTCGCAGGCGCGCGGAAGGGGCCTTCAGGAACGAATTCCGCGCTGGCGATGCGCGCGTTTTTGAGCGAAAACTCCGAGAGCGCCGTGCAGTTGGCGGTGGAAACCGCGGAGGCCAGCGCGGCGGCGGCGAACAGGGTAAGCATGATGACGACTCCTTTAACGAAATTGGTTTTGTCTGCGTCAATGGGGCGGGTATTCCCCTCCCCCGTGTGCGGGTTCCTTAAACAACAACGCCCCAAGACGGGGCGTTGTGTGAAAGGTTGACTGCCCCCTCCCTCCCCTCACCTCCCCCGCACGCGAGGGAGGGAAGCAGGCGCTTAGTGATCCAGCGGATTAGGCCGGATCTGGATCTTCACCGCCTTGCCCACGAAGCCCTTGCCGCCTTCGCTATGCCACACCAGGTGCGTGCCATAGTTGGAGTACAGCGCACGGCCTTTCCAGCCGCCGTTGGGATCGTCGATGCGGCCATCCAAACCGCGCTGGTAGAAGCCCAGCGGGTAAGGTACGCGCATGTAGGTCCATTCGCCGGTTTTCGGGTTCAGCGCAATCAGCGAGTCGGAGTTGGAGCCGGTCAAGACGGGCGTGTCTTTGCCCAGGCCCAAAATGTCGTGCTGATCCACCCAGCCGAAGTAGTGGAAGTCCGTCGGGTAGTCAGTGTTCTTGAACCTCGGGCCAGGGGTCTGATAGACGGTCCAGGCATTGGGGCAAACCGCGCTGATCTGGGTGCCGGGGCCGTTCAGGCGATCGCACTTGGAGCGGTCGAGCGTAGCCCATTGCGAGGTGGCGGCCATGGCGGCCCAGGGCGTGCCGTCGCTGGCTAGATCCATACCGCGCGGGTTGAGCGTGCCTTCGGGCACCTGGTACACCTCGGTGATGCAGGTTTCCGGCGGGTTGTTGCCGCGGTCCAAACGGATGAGGGCACCACGCTCGCGGCCATTGCGGCCTTCATACGCACCCCACACCACGTTGGGGTTGGTGGGGTCGGGGATGATGTTGTAGAGGTTGTAGCTGACCTCGGTATCCAGGTTCGGATCGGGGTTGGGAGCGCCCTCGCGGTTCCAGGGCTTGGTGATCTTGCCGTCGCCGTTGGTATCGACGACTTGCGGGCACCAGCCTTGCGCTTTTTGCTCGTCATGGGTTTCATCCCAGACCTTGGTGTCGATCCAGCCGAAGATCGGCCCGAGCAGTTCGTTGAAGTACAGCGTGTTGTCGGCGTCGAGCGCGAAGTTCAGGTGGTGCGTGGAGAAGCAGGTGTCGATCAACTCGAACTTCTGCGTCTTCGGATCGAACGCCGACGCCTGACGGCTGCTGCGGCGCAGCGGGTAATACTGCACGAACTTGTTGCTGGAGTTGGGGTCGTTGCACCAGCCGGGTTGGTCGTTGCGGATCTTGGAAGTGGACCACACGCGGCCATCGGGGCCCATCATCGGGTTGTGCGGATCGGAGGGATTTTCCAGGCCCCACAGGTGCTCCATGCCCCAGAAGTTGGAGGGGTTGCCCGGCGGCGGGAAGCGCGAGGTGACTTCGCGCGGATCCTGGCGGGTGGGAATCTCGTACTTATAGTTGTCGTTGGTGACAGGATCGACCACCTGGATCGTGCCGTGGCCGGACGATACCGCGTACAGCGGGCCGTTGGCGTTGAGCGTGGGGTGGTTCTTGTCGGTCGAAATAAGGTCGTGCATGAAATCCTGCGGACCGCCGATGTCCCACAGCGTGACGACCACGCCGCGCTCATTGCCTTTGGGGCGCGGCGGCATCACCGGCACGTTGCCGGCTCTTACCGAGCGTGTCCAATCGGCCATGGTCTTGGCCATGCCGTCCATGCCAAAGGCCAGGAAGGCGCCCTGCATAGCACCCCCGCGCACGCCGAGCGAGGTGCGGTAGATCCAGGCTTCTTCATCGGTTTTGAATTCCAGCGCAGACATGTGGTCAAGCGTGCGCGTCAGTTGATTGCCCAACTGGTGGCAGAAGTTGCAGTCTTTCTTGAAGGAGTGAATCCAGTCAGCCTGGATCTGCATGTTGTTCGGCAAAAAGCCGTTGCCGCCCGAGGCGAAGGGGCCGGTGCCAGGGAACTTATCCTTGCCGGGCGGTTCGAGCAGCGACAGCCAGTAATCGCCGGGATAAACCTTGGCGGCATCTTGCGGGTTGGTGGCGACGTCGGCTTTCAGTTCCAGATCCGTGTCGCCAGGGCGGCCCTTGATCTTGGCGGAATCCAACAGGCCATAACCGCGCACCCACACGCTATAGGTGGCCGTGGGCAACTGCGGCAGCGCGAAACGGCCGTTATCGTCAGTGACCACGATCTTGATGAATGGCGTGTTGGTTTCGTGCGTTTCCGCGATGACCCACACACCGGCCTCGGGGCCGTTGCTGCTGGTCACACGACCGGTGATGAAACCGTCCGGTAATACACGTTCCGCTGGCGACGGTACCTGCGCCAACGCTACCGCGCTGGCCAGTACCGAAACCGCTGCGGAAAGGGGGTATAACAGCTTTTTCATAGTGCCTCCTGGTATGCCCATGGCTGAGAATGCCCATGGCTGATTTTGTGTTTTGGGATGGGGTTGGTTTGGGGTTATTGATTGAAGGTTGATGTTGTTATTGAGGGTTGATGTTGTTATTGGGCCCTGCGGCCACGCTGATAGGGAAGCGCGAGTATAACCACAAGTTTTCCGGCGCGACTACCCCACCTTAAGAAGATATTAAGAAGGCAGGCCGCATTTCTTTCGCTGCCGTGACGCCTGCTTCCGCCCTTGCACTTTTGCGAATCCTTGGCGCTAGAATAGTCCCTTTGTTTTCCGCACTCCGGCCTTGAGGCGCGCATGACGCACAAAATCTCCGCCAGCAATCTCCAGATTTCCCAAGTCTTGTACGACTTCATCGAAAAAGAAGCCGCGCCCAATACCGGCATCAGCCCCAGCGCCTTCTGGGACGCGCTCAGCAAGATCGTGGACACCCTGGGCCCACGCAACGCCGCACTCTTGCGCAAGCGCGACGAACTGCAAGCGCAGATCGACGCCTGGCACCGCGAGCACGACGTTGCCTACTACCTCGCCCATCGCGCCGACTACAAGCGCTTCCTGCAAGACATCGGCTATCTCGTCCCCCCTGGTGACGACTTCCACATCGGCACGCGCGGCACCGATTATGAAATCTCCATCGTCGCCGGTCCGCAGTTGGTGGTGCCGGTGATGAACGCGCGCTACGCGCTCAACGCGGCCAACGCGCGCTGGGGCTCGCTGTTCGACGCGCTGTACGGCACCGATGTGATTGCCGAAAGCGGCGGCGCCGAAAAAGGCGCGGCCTACAACCCCGCACGCGGCCAGAAGGTGATGAGCTATGCCGATGACATTCTTGACCAAATTATCCCGCTCAAACGTGGCCGCCACAGCCAAGTTACTGAATACCGCCTCATCAACCAGAACGGCCACGTGGTGGTGGAAGTGGATTTGAAGGATCACAGCAGCACCACGCTCAACCACCCGGATAAATTGGTCGGCTTTCAAGGCGGCATCAGTACGCCCTCTTGCATGTTATTTGCCAATCACGGCCTGCATCTGGAATTGCAACTCGACCGCGACAGCTTCATCGGCAAGCAACATCACGCTGGCGTGAAAGACCTGTACATGGAATCCGCCATGACCACGATTCAGGATCTCGAAGACTCCATCGCCGCGGTGGACGCCTTCGACAAAGTAGCGGCGTACCGCAACTGGCTAGGCTTGATGCAAGGCACGCTCACCGAACAAGTCAGCAAAGGCGATACCACCATAACGCGCAAGCTGAATCCCGATCGCGTCTACAAAGGCACCAGCGGCGAAACTGTCACCATGCAGGGCCGCAGCCTCCTCTTGGTGCGCAATGTCGGCCATCTGATGAGCACCGGCGCCGTGCTCGATCACAACGGCGTCGAGATTCCCGAAGGCATTCTCGACGCCATGGTCACCACGCTGTGCGCGCTGCACGATCTGCAAGGCCACAGCCTGTTCAAAAACGATCCATTCAAAAACAATCCGCTCCAAAACAATCCGCTTCAAAACAACCCGTTCAAAAACAGTCCATTCAAAAACAGCCGCGAAGGCAATATCTACATCGTCAAGCCCAAGATGCACGGCCCCGAGGAAGTGGCCTTCGCCAACGATCTCCTGAACATGACCGAAGACGCCCTCGGCCTGCCCCGCCATACCATCAAGGTAGGCGTGATGGACGAAGAACGCCGCACCAGCGTCAACCTCAAGGAGTGCATCCGCGCGGTGAAGGATCGCATCTTCTTCATCAATACCGGCTTCCTCGACCGCACCGGCGATGAAATCCACACCAGTATGCTCGCCGGCCCCTTCCTGCCGAAGGAAGCCGTGAAAGGCCAGCCCTGGATCAGCGCCTACGAGAACTCCAACGTTGATAACGGCGTCGCCGCGGGCTTCACCGGCAAGGCGCAGATCGGCAAAGGCATGTGGGCCAAGCCAGACATGATGGCCGACATGATGGCGCAGAAAGTGATTCACCCGAACATGGGCGCCAACTGTGCCTGGGTGCCCTCACCCACCGCGGCCACGCTGCACGCCATTCACTACCACCAGATCAATGTCGCCAATACCCAGCGCGAACTCTCAGCGCGGCCCAAGGCCAGCGTGGACGACATCCTCACCATTCCGCTGCTGCTCAAGCACACGCTCACCCCCGAACAGGTGCAAGCCGAACTCGACAACAACATTCAAGGCATTCTGGGCTACGTGGTGCGCTGGATTGATCAGGGCGTCGGCTGCTCCAAGGTGCCCGACATCCACAACGTGGGCCTGATGGAAGACCGCGCCACGCTGCGCATCTCCAGCCAGCATGTGGCCAACTGGCTGCTGCACGGCCTGTGTACCGATGCGCAAGTGCTGGACACGCTCAAGCGCATGGCGCTGATCGTGGACCAGCAAAATGCCAGCGACCCGCAGTACACGCCGATGGCGCCCAGTTTCACAGGCATCGCCTTCCAGGCCGCGTGCGATCTCATCTTCAAGGGCCGCGAACAGCCCAACGGCTATACTGAACCAGTGCTGCACGCGCGCCGCAAGGAACTGAAGGAGATTGTGGCGCGCCGCTCTTGAGCCGCGCGCCGTGTCGTGCTCAACTTGGCCCGCCGCCGCGTTCAGTAGTAACGCTCAAGCAGTACCGATAAGAAGTAACAACATCAACCCACCCACTACCTACCCACAAGGGGGATTTTCATGATTCTCAAACACTTCATCCGCGCCGCTGCCATTTGCGGCTTGTTCCTCACCGCTACCGCGCAAACCAGTACTCTAGCGCCACCCAACCCAGAGGGTGTCAGCATTGGCCACGTCCACCTGCTGGTGCCCGATGTCGCCAAAAGCCGCGACATCTGGAAATCCTTCGGCGCCACCGAAGCCAGCTCCGGCAGCCTGCAAATGCTGAGCCTCCCCGGCGTGTACATTCTGTTCCGTGAAGGCGAACCCAATGCGCCCTCAGGCGACACCAGCATCAACCACATCGCCTTCTCCGTGCCGGATTACGCCGACGCCAAGGCCAAACTCACCGCCGTGGGCGCCAAAATCGTGCTGGACAACGAAGCCAACGGCCAGGTTCTGGCCGACCTGCCCGACGGCGTGCGCTTTGAATTCGTGATCATCAAAGACCAGAAGGAACCCATCCTGTTCCATCACATCCACCTCGCCACCGTCGATCAGCCCGCCTTGCGCGACTGGTACGTCAAAACCTTCGGCGGCGAAATCGGCGAACGCAACGGTATGCCCTCCGCCGTGATTCCCGGTGGCCGCGTCGACATGATCGCCGCGCGCGGCGGCCCCGCCAAACCCTCCTCCGGCGCCGCCATCGACCACATCGGCTTCGAAGTCACCGACATGAACGTCTTCGCCGCCAAGATGCAAGAACTCGGCATCAAGTTCGACCGCGACCCCCAACGCCGCGACGAGATCAACCTCACCATCGCTTTCATCACCGATCCTGTGGGCACGTCCATCGAGCTTACTCAGGGATTGGCTGAGGTGAAGTAAGGTTTGCGGTTCGCTATAAGCAAGGGCGGGGGAATCCCGCCCTTTGTTTTTGGGCTAAATAAAAAGCCCGGGGTTTTACCCCCAGGCCTGGATACAGGTTATTCACCTTTATTGTAGCAACGGCTCTCACCCCGGATAACTACAACGGGGCGATTATGCGGGAGAAATACATGACCGACAAGCCTTTGGGGAATTCCAAACCGCTCACCTTTGGTTTCGACATCGGCATCGCCTCAGTCGGCTGGGCGGTACTGAGTGAAAGCCATATCGTTGATCTTGGGGTGCGATGTTTTGACAAGGCGGAAACTGCCAAGGAGGGCGAACCGCTCAACCTCGCACGTCGCACTGCCCGCTTGATGCGTCGTCGTCTGCGTCGCCGTGCCTGGCGCTTGACCAAAGTTGCGAGGTTATTGAAACGCGTGGGGTTGGTCGACGATGTAAAAGTATTGCAACAACCGGCTACGCAATCCCCATGGGAACTGCGGGTAAAGGCACTCGACCGAAAACTCGTTGCTGAGGAATGGGCACGGGTTTTATATCACCTCTGTAAACATCGCGGTTTCCATTGGATCAGCCGTGCAGAGGAAAAAAAAGCCGAATCGGACAGTGGCGAAGGCGGTCGCGTCAAAAAAGGCTTGGCAGATACCAAACGCCGTATGGCCGAGAAAAATTACCGGACTGCCGCCGAAATGGTGCTGGCGGAATTTCCCGAAGCTCAACGCAACAAGCAAGGGGAATACGACAAGGCGTTATCGCGTTTGCTGCTGGGCGATGAGTTGGTGACGCTGTTCAAGCGTCAACGTGAACTGGGCAATGCGTATGCCACACCTGAGCTTGAAGTCAGCATTGTTGGCAACGGCGATCACAAGAGCGGTTTGTTCTGGGAACAAAAACCGCCGCTGACAGGCAGCGATCTGCTCAAAATGCTTGGGCACTGTACGTTTGAAAAAGCTGAATATCGCGCACCCAAAGCCAGTTATACCGCCGAACGCCATGTCTGGCTGACCCGGCTCAATAATTTGCGCATCATCATCGAGGGCAACGCCCGGTCACTCAACGAAGCCGAGCAGCGTGTTGCTTTGCCGCTGCCCTACAATCAAGCCAGCGACCTGACTTACAAGCAGTTGAAGGCTGCGCTGGTCAAGGCGGGGCTGGTGCCGGAAACCGTAAAATTCGCGGGATTGGCCTATCCAACACAACAGGCCGAGGGCAAAGCGAAAGATCCCGAATCAGAGCGACTCATCAAACTTCCGGCATGGCAGGAGTTGCGCAAGACACTCAAAGACAAGGGGTTGGAAACCGAATGGCAAGGCATCGCCAGTCAGGCAGAATTGCTCGACCAGATTGCATGGGTGCTGAGTGTATTCAAGGACGGCAGCGAGGCAGAGCGAGAATTACGCAAACTGCTCTTGCCGGGTGGCGAGAAGACCGTCCAGGCATTGAGCGAAATCAGTTTCGACAAATTTCACAACCTATCGCTGGTGGCGCTGCGAAAAATCGTTCCACACAGGGAGGCGGGATTACGTTACGACGAAGCCTGCAAAGAAGCGGGCTACCATCACAGCCAATTGTTCAAGGCCGGTGAAGGCCAGCAGAAATATCTGCCGCCGTTTTATTCTGGCCGCGATAAAAATGGCCGCATGGTGTTCGACGACAAGGAGGATATTCCGCGTAATCCGGTGGTGCTGCGCTCGCTGAATCAGGCGCGCAAGGTGTTGAACGCGCTGGTGCGTCACTACGGCTCTCCGGCTGCCGTGCATATTGAAATGGCGAGAGATTTGTCGCGTCCAATGGATGAGCGCAACAAGGTCAAAAAAGCGCAGGACGAATACCGCAACATCAACGAAAAAGCCAAGGAAAATTTTGCCGAGGAATTTCAAATACCCGCCAAAAGTCGTGAGTTTGAAAAATATCTGCTCTATCGTGAACAGCAAGGCAAGTGTGCTTACTCGCTGGAGCCACTCGACCTGGATCGCGTATTGCATGACCCTGGCTATGCGGAAGTTGACCATGCCCTGCCTTATTCACGTAGCTACGACGATGGCAAGAACAACAAAGTGCTGGTGCTTGCAAAAGAAAACCGCAACAAAGGAAACCGCACGCCCTATGAGTATCTTGACGGCGAGAACAATAGCGAACGCTGGCGCAATTTTGTTGCCTGGGTTGATGGCAACAAATCCTATCGCCTCGCGAAGCGTAGCCGCTTGTTACGCAAAAATTTCGGTAAGGATGAATCCCGTGAGTTCATGGAGCGTAACCTCAACGATACGCGCTATATCTGCAAATTCTTCAAGCAATATGTCGAGCGCCACCTGCAACTAGCCAAAGGTGGCGGCAAGCGTTGCGTTGTACTCAGCGGGCAACTGACCGCCTTTCTGCGCGCACGCTGGGGATTCACCAAGGTTCGCGGCGATAGTGACCGCCATCATGCGCTGGATGCAGCAGTCATCGCTGCCTGTAGCCACAGTCTTGTAAAACGGCTGTCTGATTACTCGCGGCGCAAGGAGTTGGAGCAGGCGCGTAATGTCATAGATATGGAAACCGGAGAAATCATTGATCCGGTATTACTGGCAAAACTGGAGCAGCATTTCCCGAAACCGTGGGAGCATTTCCGCGAAGAACTGCTGCTGCGGTTGAATCAGGATGATCCAAAGCTGCTGCAAGAAGAAGCGCAACGTTATGGCTATTCACCGGAGGCTCTGGAAGCGGTGCGCCCGCTGTTCGTTTCACGCGCACCACAGCGGCGCAATGGCGGCGCAGCACACAAGGACACGATATACGCGCAACCAGAACGACTGAAAGCCAAAGGGGGCGTCACGCAAAAAGTATCGCTGTCGAGTTTATCGCTCAAAGACTTGGACAAGCTGATTGACCCACATCGGAACGAGAAACTGTACGCTGCTATTCGATCTCGCCTGGAAGCGAATGGCGGCAAGGGAGACAAAGCGTTTCCTGCCAATAATCCACTGCGCAAACCGGATCGTGAAGGCAATCCAACTGGCCCCATCGTTCGCACTGTCACAATGGTGATCGACAAACTTTCAGGTATTCCTATTCGTGGTGGTATTGCCAAGAACGATACCATGCTGCGCGTGGATGTGTTCCGGCACAAGAAGGGTGGGAAATATCATTTGGTGCCGGTATATGTGCATCATGCAGTTACAAAGGCGTTGCCGAATCGGGCGATTGTTCAAGGCAAGGATGAAGATGAGTGGACGCAGATTGATGATGAGAATTTTGATTTCTGTCTTTCCCTTTATCCAAATGATCTGGTCAAGATAAGTCTGAAAAATGAGGTTCGCTTTGGATATTACTCCGGTTGTGATCGTGCTACAGCCTCAATCAGTCTCTGGGTTCACGATAGAAATCGAATGGTTGGAAAGGATGGGTTGATTCGAAGCATCGGCGTCAAAACCGCCCTGTGTCTTGAAAAATTCCACGTCGATACCCTCGGCAACATCTATCCCGCACCGCCGGAGAAACGTCGTGACTTGGCGTAGCGTCATGATCTCCCGCCCGGCGCGTCTGCGGCGGGAACATTACTCACTCGCCATTGAGCAGGAACAAACGGCACTGGTGCCATTTGAGGATATTGCGGTCATTGTCCTCAACCATCGGGAAATCACGCTCACCCATCCGGTGCTTTCAGCCTGTGGCGAGTACGGCATCGGGCTTTACGCGACTGGCAGCAATCATCAACCGTCCGGTATTTTTCTGCCTTTTTTGTCGCATTCGCGCACCACGCGCATGATGCGCAAGCAACTCAATATTGCCCGCCCCACCGCAAAACAGGCATGGGCAAACATGGTGAAGCGCAAAATCGAAAATCAGGCCGCGTGTCTGCGTCTGTGCGACAAGGACGGCGTGGGTCGCATGGAGTCTTACACACGACGTGTGCGCTCTGGCGACATCGACAACATTGAAGGCCAAGCCGCCGCTTTTTACTTCGCGCAACTGTTCGGCCCCAGTTTTTATCGTGCTGACGAAACACGCTGGACGAATGCCGCGCTCAACTATGGTTATGCCGTGCTGCGTGGTGCCATTGCACGCGGCTTGGTTGCGCATGGCCTGCATCCGACGATTGGCCTGTTTCACGATAGCGAACAAAATGCCTTCAATCTGGCCGATGACCTGATTGAACCATTCCGCCCGCTCGTGGATTTGCATGTCGCCAAACACCCTGCCATGACGGAGGGCGATCTCATACCGGAAGATAAACAAGCATTGGTTGCCCTGCTGAATGTGGATGTGGGTATGCCGCAGGGAAAAATGTCGACCATGTCGGCCATCGAGTACGCCATTGAAAGCCTGGTGCGAACCTACGAGGCCGATCAGACAGAGCTGGATTTGCCGCGATTGATTGGCCTGGAAGCGCACCAGCTGGAATATTAGGCATGAGCATCGAGACGAGGCGCTATATGCGATTGATCGTCTTCTTCGACCTGCCCATGGTCACCAAAACCGAGAAACGCGCGTACACACTGTTCCGCCGCTTCCTGATCAACGACGGCTACGACATGATCCAATTCTCCGTCTATGGCCGCCTCCTCAATGGCAAGGATGCCGAGGCCAAGCACCTCTCCCGACTTGCAACCAACCTGCCTCCCGAAGGCTCAGTGCGCTGCATGACCGTTACCGAAAAACAGTACGCCGGCATCAAGCTGCTGGTCGGTCTGCCGCTTTTTCAGGAAAAAAAGGTGCCCGCTAACCAAATGCTGTTGTTCTAAGCCCATAAAAACAAAAGAAAATCCCCGCACCAGCCAAGCTGGGCGGGGGTTTAGGTGCGGTCCATTGTAGCTATCCGGGGTGAGAGAGGGAGCTACAACAGAATGCCTCGAAGAATGCCCATGGTTTACATTGTAGCTATCCGGGGTGAGAGAGGGAGCTACAACAGCAGCGAACTTGTGGACAATGCGCGTACAATTGTAGCTATCCGGGGTGAGAGAGGGAGCTACAACCCCTCGGCGCGGTGAACGGTTTCTTCGCCGATTGTAGCTATCCGGGGTGAGAGAGGGA
>JAIRJU010000100.1 GCA_031260485.1 Pseudomonadales bacterium
TCATCGCCTGGTTCAACGCCACCGCGCCGCAGGGCATAACACCGCTGCCCGCCCTCACGCGCGCCGGGCTTGCTCACCTGTATTTCGTCGCCATTCATCCGTTCGAAGATGGCAATGGCCGTGTCGGTCGCGCGCTGGCCGAAAAATCTCTCGCGCAAACACTGGACAGGCCCAGCCTGATCGCGCTCGCCCACACGATAGAAAGCAAGCGTAAGGACTACTACGCCGCGCTGGAGCGCAACAACAAGACCATGGATGTCACGGACTGGCTCGACTGTTTCGCGCGCACCGTCATCGAGGCCCAGGCAGCGACGATCAGGCGTGTGGATTTCCATATCGCCAAGGCCAGGTTCTATGAGCGTCTGCGCGGTCAGTTCAATGATCGTCAGGCCAAGGCGATTGCCCGCATGTTCAGGGAAGGCATCGCTGGTTTCAAGGGCGGCCTGTCCGCCGAAAACTATATTTCCATCACCGACACATCCCGCGCCACGGCGACGCGCGATCTTCAGGACTTGGTCGAAAGAGGCGCGCTCAACAGAACAGGCGAGTTGCGCTACACCCGGTACCACTTGAACATCGGCACCCGTTGAAGCCGTATGGATTGGGGGCAAAGTTTCTGCGCTCGATAGGAACTGCGGGTTTTTTCTTGTTCCATGCCGAACCAACCGGTACCATGACTGACTGTTCTCAGGCGGTTCCAACTTGTTGTCAAACATAGAAAATCCCTCAAATTCAACACCTTGGCGCCTAGGCGTGGCGCCGATGCTGGATTGGACGGACAAGCACTGCCGTTATCTGCATCGCCTGCTGACGCGGCGCACGCGGCTTTATACCGAGATGGTGACGACCGGCGCACTGCTGCACGGCGGCGAGCGGCGGCATTTGCGCCGCGATGAGGTGGAGCACCCCATCGCCTTGCAACTGGGCGGCAGCGAACCGGAGGAACTGGCGCGCTGTGCGCAGATCGGCGTGCGCTGGGGCTATGACGAGATCAATCTGAACTGCGGCTGCCCCAGCGAGCGCGTGCAGCGCGGCGCTTTCGGCGCTTGTCTGATGGCCGAACCGGCGCTGGTGGCCGATTGCGTGAAAGCGATGGTGGATGCGGTGGCCGTGCCGGTGACGGTCAAACACCGCATCGGCATTGACCGCGGGGAAAGCTACGCCTTCGTGCGCGACTTTGTGGGCGCGGTAGCCGAGGCCGGTTGCCGCGTATTTATCGTGCACGCGCGCAATGCCTGGCTGAAAGGCTTGAGTCCCAAGGAAAACCGCGAGATTCCGCCGCTGCGCTACGAGGTCGTATACCGCCTGAAGCGTGATTTTCCGCACCTGACCATCGTGCTCAATGGCGGCGTGACGACGGACGAACAGATTGCGGAACACCTGCACCACGTCGATGGCGTGATGCTGGGCCGCGAGGCTTATCACCACCCGTGGATGATGAGCCGCTGGGATGCGCGCTTTTTGGGTGGCGAACCCTGTCGGTACACGCCCAGCGAGGTGGAGCGGGCGATGGTGGCCTACATGCAGCGCGAGGCGGTGGAAGATGGCACGCCGTGGTCAGCCATTGCGCGCCACATGCTGGGCCTGCACCACGGCCAGCGTGGCGCGAGGCTGTGGCGGCAGGTGTGGAGCGACCACAAGCTCAAGGCACTGTCGCCGGAGCAGGTGTGGGCGCTGGCGCGGGTTCATCTCACCAACTCGCTTTCCACCACCATGTCCAGCACATAGACGGGGTTTGGGGGGCCGGGAAAACGCTGCAAACGCAGTACCTTGCGAAAACCCGGTTCCTGCTGGAAACCCTCTATGCCGCCTTGCAGCACGCGCCATTCACCCGCGCCTTGGCGTAAGCCTTGTTCGTCGTAACGCAGTTCGCGCACGCGCAGGCAGGGCGTGGGCAGGTTGTTGCAGGGCACGGTGTCCGGCGCGACTTCCAGAAACACGCGCTCGCCGGGTGATCCGTGGCGCGTGGCAGGTGTGGGGAGGCCCGCCAGTTGCCAGTGCGCGCCATCGGAAAAGTGCAGCGTCAATTGCGGCGCGGCGCTGTTTGCAGCGTGCAGTTCCAGTCGTTGCGCCAGCGGCAACTGGGTGGCCACGCGCTGCTCCAGTTCCATCAGGCCGGGTGCGTTGCACAGGCGCTTGGTCATGATACCTTGGCTGACCTCGACGTGCTCGCCCGTCGCCTTGACGCTGGCGCTGAAGGCGTTGCACAGGTTTTGCACCGCCAGCCTGCCGTCACGGAACTGCAAGCGCAGCGGCGGACGATTCGGCAACTGCCAGCCGGACAGGTTCTGGCCGCGCGCATCGTGGGCGGCTGTCAACTGCCAGTCGTAGGCGCTCAGGGTGGGGTTCAAGTCGATGCGGGCGGGCAAGGCTGTCGAGGGCGTGGCTGGTGTGTGTGGCGATTGTGCGCACGCAGGCAGCAGGGCGACCAGGGCCAGAGTACACAGGAATGCGGGCGGGTTAGTCATGACGAGGCCACATGGCATCCAGTATGGGTTCCTACAAAAAAACAAAAGCTCTGTTACTATTTTGATAGCAACAGAGCCCTATATTTAATGGTCGGCGTGGCGGGATTCGAACTCGCGACCCCTTGCACCCCATGCAAGTGCGCTACCAGG
>JAIRJU010000135.1 GCA_031260485.1 Pseudomonadales bacterium
TTACATCGAAGGCCATGATGCCTACAAAGACCCCAACCTCAAGCGTTACAACCCCAACCCAGGCTCGTTCCGCGATGCCAGTTCCTATCGCCTCAGCTCGCGCCTGAACTGGGAAGGCGCGAGCGCCGACTGGACCTTGACGCCCTACTACCGCAAGACCGACATGCGCTTCATGCAGCATTTTCTGCCGGGCTTGCCGATCGAGGAAAACGGCCAGGAATCGTTCGGCGTGCAGGCCATGGCTGCGAGCCGTGGCCTGGGCGCCTTGAGCTGGACCGCGGGCGTGGATGCGGAAACCACCGCGGGCTATCTGCGGGAAATTCAGGATGCCCCTGCCACCGGCAGCGCGCTGCTGCAAGCCACGATTCCGCTGGGCAAGCATTACGATTTCAGCGTCGATTCCAACATCCTCTCGCCCTACGCGCTGGCCAAGTACCAGGTGAGCGACGCTGATCTGGTGAACCTGGGCCTGCGCTACGAGTACCGCAACTACGATTACCACAACCACATGCTCAATGGACGCACCCAGGAAGATGGCACGCCCTGCGGCTTCGGCGGCTGCCGCTTCAACCGCCCTGCCGATCGCAGCGACGCCTACCGCAACGCCTCGGCGCAACTGGGCTGGATTCACGATTTCGATTCGCGTCATCAAATCTACCTGAACGCGGCGCAAGCCTTCCGTGCGCCCGAGACCAACGAAGTCTATCGCCTACAGAATAACCAGAGCGCCGCCGATCTCGCCTCGGAAGAAGCGCGCAGCGCCGAAGCGGGCTATCGCGCCAGCAGCGGCGCGCTCAGCTACGCGGTGACGGCGTTCTACATGAACAAAAGCAACGTGATCTACCAGGACAGCAACCGCGAAAACCACAGCGGCGCCGAAACACACCACCGCGGCCTGGAATGGAACGCGGCCTGGCGCATCAACGCGGATTGGCGCCTCACCTTCACCGGCACCTACGCGCGTCACACCTACGCCGGTACACAAAACCCAGGGCCGGTGGCGCTCGAGGGGCTCGACATCAAAACCGCGCCGCGCCTGATGGGCAGCGCCCAGCTTTCCTGGCGGATCGATGCCAAGCAGAGCCTTGAGTTGGAATGGCTACACATGGGAAAGTACTATCTCGACGAAGCCAACACCGCCGCCTATCCCGGCCACGACCTGACCAACCTGCGTTATCAAGGCAACTGGGGTGAGCGCTGGTACTACGGCGCCCGTGTCACTAACTTGTTCAACACCGACTACGCCGAACGCGCCGATTATGGCTTTGGTGTCGAGCGTTACTTCGTGGGTGAACCGGTCAGCCTCTATGCCAACGTGGGCTATCGTTTCTAACACATGCAGCTTTATTACATTACTTATCACTTTTTACTCGGCAGGTTCCCGCGAGCCGCGTGACCCCTAGAATTGCGAGAAGAGAATTGCGAGATACTCCCATGATGACCGCGACTGTAAGCCCCCTCAAACCCCGTTCCACCGATAAGCGTGCGGAAGTGCTGGACATCGCCAGCGAAAACTTTCGCATCAAAGGCTTTGACGGCACCAGCATCAACGTCATGGCCCGCGAAGCGGGCATCTCGAAGGAATCCATCTACCGCTATTTCGGCAGCAAGGAAGATTTATTCCTGGCGGTGATCGAGCGTGAGCTGGCGGTGTACCGCCAAAGCATGATCGACACCGGCCGCCACTATCAGGGCAAATCGCTGCGCGAAGCGCTGTGTATGGTGGCGGATGCCACGCTGCGTGTCGCTTCCGATGATCGCACCCTGGCGCTCAGACGCCTGATTTTCCAGATGTCTGCCAATGGCTCGAAGGTGGGCGAGCACTATTTCACCGCGGGCCCCGAAATCGCCAATCAAAATCTGCAACGCCTGTTTGAGCACTACAAACCGAATTCCACGTTTACCACCGACAAACTGAGCCGCTATTTCGTCTCCATGGTGCTGCACCGCACCATGCTGCGCCGCGAATGCGGCATCCAAGCGCCGCTCACCGATGACGAGATCAAGCAATCCAGCGCCGCCGCAGTGGAGGATTTCCTGCTGGCTTTTTGCAAGGGGGCGCAGGTTTAGTACCCGGAGGGTTTGTGTGAATGTAGCCAGGTTTCTCTGGGTAGGGACCGGGGGAAAGGGGAAAGACCTCACGAACTGAGAGTGTCAACATTTGAATCAAAACCGCTCCAATCTGTTGTACAAACGGATGCGCTATTAGGCGGCATCAGGCGAAGCGTAGGCGCCTTTTATCCTGCGTTTCTTGCATTGGAAAAATCATGAAATATTCTGGAGGCTGCTCTTGCGGAGCAGTGAGGTATGAAACGTCGGCCGATCCCGTGGTGCAAGGCAATTGCCACTGCCACAGTTGCCAACGCATGACGGGTAGCGGCTATTCTCCAACGCTCTTCTTCCCTGTCGCGGCGGTCAGCGTCAGTGGCGAAGTGCGTCACTATTCAAGTACGGGCGGCAGCGGCAACACGGTGCAGAGAGGCTTTTGTCCACAATGCGGCTCACAACTGTTTGGCCAACCCGCTGTAATGCCGGGTCTGCTTGCAATTCGCGCCGGTACGCTTGACGACACAGCGCTGTATAAGCCGGCGATCAATATCTTCACCAGTAGCATGGCTACTTGGGATCATGTAGACCCATCACTGCCGAGCTTTCCAGAAATGCCGCCTCGGCCTTGAACCTTGTATGGCCAAACCCAGCTCACTCGCGGCGTTAGCCAATCTTGGGCCGAAACCGGAAAAACGCTTGTTTCACCTGCAACATTTTAGGTTCGTCTAAATGTAGTTAGGCGTAATCAATAGGAGGGCACATGGGTATTTTCCCCAAAATTTTCGGTCGTGGTAGCAAAAACCCACAGGGGCAACCTGCGCAAAAATCACAGAGTATTCGTACTACAGCTAACGCTCCGTTTCAAATTCAGAATCCGGTAATTGGTTTCGTATGCGTGGCTCCCGAGCATCAGCAGTTAATGGAAGCTGACAAGGCCGCAATTGGCCCACTATTCTCAGAATGTCGGTCTAGTACCAACCAAACCGTTACTTGCCATATTCTATTTCTCTATTGCAACATAGATGAAACGGGCAGCCTTCCCGGGTTCAAAATGAGAGTAAGAGACTTCATCAAGGCATCAGGTGCCTATGTAGCAGTTGTAGCATCTGAAAACGAAGGGGCCAATTATATGCAGTCGCTCAACCCTAAAAATGATTGGCCTGCCAATATCGTGTTAGTCATAAATCGTCGAGGTGAAATATTCCCATCTTTCTTCCAAAAATTGTTTAACTCAATGCAAAGCGGTACATCAATGCTTATGGCTTGGGTACAACTCGCACCTCAAATTCCCAACCACGATCACCCAGACTGCCCTTCCACCATAATGGCGGCTGAGGCTGGTCACATTGTTCTGGGTTGAGCAAGCGCCTAACATTGCCTTAAGGAGCCTCCCGTCAACACCAAGCACATAGATTTCTTGCCCTGGTTTTCAGCCTTGCTTTACGCATCACGCACTACAACACCCTTCGCCATCACCACT
>JAIRJU010000147.1 GCA_031260485.1 Pseudomonadales bacterium
CAATGCCCGTTTTCACCAGTCAACGAGCACACGGGAGTTGGTCGAGCAAGCGGGTTGTGAGTTGCTGTATCTCTCGCCGTATAGCCCCGACCTCAATCCTATCGAAAAGCTTTGGGCGACTCTCAAGCATCGCTGGCGCAAGGTGGGGGGAGCGCTTGAGGAGTTGATTGGGATGTCTAATTATTAGGGGGATCAGCTATATAACGTGGAACCATCCTTTAAGTGACGTTGTGAATAGTCTTTCCCGCAATGGCTTAAGAGTCGACTCCCTTCAAGAGTATGATTATTCACCATATGATAATTTTCAGAGTGGGTTCGAAGAGGAGCCGGGTAAGTTCAGAATTAAACATCTAGGGCGCAGAATACCCATGCTCTATTCAATAACTGCGAAGAGGGAGTTGACCTAGTAGGGGGGTATTAGGAGCAGATTTTTGTGTTGCTGTCATAGCGTTTTCCGGCGGACCGAAGCTGTAGCGCCTCCTAAATACTGTTGCCACGACTGGGAGCCGTTTGTCGAGTCTCTTAGAGTGGTTTTGATTCAAATGCTGACACTCTCAGTTTGCGAAAGTCTTCTCCCTCTCCCCCAAATCCCAACCGAGGAACCTGCGTTATAAATTCCCCTCCTGTGGAGGGGTGCCCGTCAGGGCGGGGTGGTTCTTTCCGCGTTATGTGTTTCTGTTGGAGCCCCCGACCACCCCGTCCGCCTACGGCGGCCACCCCTCCACAGGAGGGGAAGTGTCCTATCCCGGAACCTGCGTTCCGGGGGAAGTCGGAGCGCGCGCTGCATGGAACTCTCCCGCCAGCGGGCGAGGGGGAGAAATAATGTCAACGATTTGATCAAAAACGCTCTAAAGCAAATGACACGCCACTAAACGCGCAGGCTGTACCTCGCGTAAAACCGGCCGTTCCACAAAGCAGCGCGGTTCGGCTTTGGGGCAGCGGCCAGCAAAGCGGCAGCGGGGTTTGAGATCGATGGGCGAGGGGATTTCGCCTTTGATGAGAGGGTCTTGGCGCTGCCGTTCGTGTGCGGGGTCGGGCTCGGGTTTGGAGGCGATCAGCAATTGGGTGTAGGGGTGCAGCGGGCGGAAATACACGGCTTCGGTGGGCCCAAGTTCGATCAGCGAACCCAGGTACATCACCGCCATGCGATCCGACACATGGCGCACCATCGACAGATCGTGCGCGATGAACAGCAGGCTCAGCCCCATCGACTCCTGCAATTCCCCCAATAATTGCACCACCTGCGCCTGCACCGAAACATCGAGCGCGGAAATCGGCTCATCGCACACCAACAGCTTCGGTTCCACGATCAAAGCGCGAGCGATGCCCACGCGCTGGCGCTGGCCGCCGGAAAATTCATGCGGGTAACGCGACAAGTGATCCGCGCTCAGGCCCACGCGCTCCAGCCAGTACACGACTTTGTCGCGCGTTGAGGCGAGCGAGCAGTGGTCACGCAGGCGCAAGCCTTCGGCGATGATTTCAAAGATCGTCATGCGCGGGTTGAGCGAGCCATAAGGGTCTTGAAAGATGATCTGGATCTCGCTGGCTTGCTGGCGGAAATCTGCCGCGGTGTAGCGCGCGGGCAGCACCTCGCCGCGGTAACGCACCTCGCCGCCGCTTTTGTCATAAAGACCAATTAACGTTTTGCCGAAGGTGGTCTTGCCCGAACCGCTTTCGCCCACCAGGCCCACCACTTCGTGCTCAGCGATGCCAAGACTGACATCATCGACGGCATGAACCCGGCGCCCGCCATTGAGCGTGAAGAATTTTTGCAGATGCGTGGCTTCGATCAACATGGTTGTTTAATACAGAGTCGTTTAATACAGAGTCGTTTAATACATGGCCGTTTCATACGTAGTCGTTCCATAACAGTGGGCTATGTGGCAGCGCTGCTGCGCACTGGCGAGCTTGGCGCCTGTGGATGATGCAGCCAGCAACGCGCCTCATGCGCGCTGTTGGTGCTTGCTTGGCTAGCGGGGGGGGGGGGCCTGGTGTAGGTGGCGGGCGCGGCGCTGCGGCAAAGACGCATGGTATGCGGGCAACGATCGGCAAAGGCGCAAGCAGGCGGTGGCGCGAACAAATCCGGTGGACTGCCGGGAATGATTTGCAGGCGCTGTTTTTGCGGATCATTGCCCGGCAGCGCCGCGCGCAGCCCCAGGGTGTAGGGGTGCGCTGGGCGGTAGAAGAGGTCGTCCACCGGAGCGGATTCGACCACTTGCCCGGCGTACATCACCGCCACATCGTGCGCCATGTGCGCCACTACGCCGAGATCATGCGTGATGAGAATGATGGACAAGCCATGGCTCTGTTGCAGTTGCTTGAGCAGCAGCAGAATCTGCGCCTGGATCGTTACGTCCAGCGCCGTGGTGGGTTCATCGGCGATCAACACCTCGGGCTTGCAAGCGATGCTCATGGCGATCATGGCGCGCTGCAACATGCCGCCGGAACACTCGAAAGGATATTGATTCAGGCGTTGTTCCGGCTCGGGAATTTGCGTCAGGTGCAACAACTCCAGCACTTCCGTGCGCGCGGCGCTTGCTGTCATGCCGCGGTGCACCACCAGGGTTTCGGCGATCTGAGCGCCGATGCTCATGGTGGGGTTGAGCGCGCTCATCGGGTCTTGAAAGATCATGCCGATGCGCTTGCCGCGAATGGCGTTGAGCGCGGCGGGAGCAATGTGCAGCAGTTCATCGCCGCCAAGGCGCGCCGAACCGCGCGTGATGCGGCCGGGCGGCATCGGAATCAGGCCCATCAAACTCTGCACGGTTACTGACTTGCCGCAGCCCGATTCGCCGACGATGGCGAGCGTTTTGCCCTTGCGTAATTTGAACGATACGTCGCGTACCGCTTGCACCACGCCGCCATAGGTGTCGAATTCCACCGCCAGATTATCGACTTCGAGCACGTATTGTGTACTGTTCATTCGCGTGATCTCAGGCGGGAATCCAGTGCATCGCGCAAGCCATCGCCGAGCAGGTTGAAGGCTAGTACAGTCAAGCTGATGAAAAACGCGGGGAATAAAAGTTCATGCGGGCTGGAGAGCATGGTGCGGATGCCTTCATTGCTCAGCGAACCCCACGACGAGGTGGGCGGCGACACGCCCATGCCGATGAACGAGAGAAAGGCTTCGGTGAAAATCGCCATCGGAATCGCGAACGTCAGCGTTACCAGAATCGGCCCTAAGGTGTTGGGCACCAGATGGCGGAAGATCAGATACAGCGGGTGCGCGCCGAGCACACGCGCCGCTTGCACGTAGGCTTCGCCGCGAATCTGCAAGATCTGGCCGCGAATCAGCCGCGCCGTGTCCGGCCAGCTCAACAGCACCAAGGCCAAGAGCATGGGAATGATGCCGCTTTCGCCCGGCCCAATGCCAAAGCCGATGCGAAACAGAATCATGAACAGCAGAAACGGCAGCGCGATCACGAAATCCACCACGCGCATCATGAGGATGTCGAGATTGCCGCCGAAGTAACCGGCGATGCCGCCATAAATGATGCCCAGGCTCACAAACAACAGCGGCGCCACGATGCCGATAAACAGCGACACGCGCGCGCCTTCCATCACGCGCGCCAAGAGATCGCGGCCCAAATAATCGGTGCCAAAAGGATGCGCGGGCAGCGCCACGGCGGCGCCTAGCGTGTCATCCAAGCCACGCTCGCGCGCCTGGCTCGCGGTGATGGCGCGTTGCAGGGTGATGGCGGCGGTGGTGCTGAGGGCGGCCTCCTCGAAGCCGTCGCTGGCGATCACGCTGTACCAATAGGTTTGCGGGCGCAATTGCAGGCGATCCTCGAAGCTCAAGGTATCGGGTGTCAGCGTTGCGCCCAGCGGCAGGCCCAGGTCTTGATTGGATTCGGGCGCGTGGTCGTTGCGGTAGATGAGATAGTGCTGCGCGCCGTTGACCGCTTCCCAATACAGGCGCACATACTGCGTACTAGGAAGGCCCGCTACCGCGAGCGAAGCAGTGGCGCCGAGCGTCTGGCCATCGGCCTCTTCGCGTGGACGCAGCGCGCCTTGCACGCCGGGCCAGGTGCCGGGGTCTTCCACCACGAGGGCGCTGCTGCTGCTCCAAGAAGGGCCTTGCGAAATCGCATCAAGATCTTGCAGCGCCGGAGCTTGGGTCCACAGCCACGGCCCCACCAAAGTGAAGACCAGCAGCGCGATAACGATGTACAAACTGCTCAGCGCGCGGCGGTTTTTGCAGAGCCGCTGCCACACATCCTGCCAATAGGAGAGGGAAGGGCGCACGATGCGCTCACGCTGGGCCTGATGCGGCGCAGGAGCAAAATCGGCGGCGGAAACTGCGATGGAGAGTTTGCTGGAGAGTTCGCTCGGCACCAGGCTCATGGCTTAAACCGCCCCCAGCCGGATGCGCGGATCGATGAAGCCATAGAGAATGTCCACCGCGATCACCATCAGCACCAGAAACGCACCGAAAAACACCGTGGTGCCCATGATGACGGTGTAATCGAGTTGCGCCACCGCCTGCACGAAATAACGGCCCAGGCCGGGAATGGCGAACACGCTTTCCACCACGAAGCCGCCGGTGGTGATGATGGCGATGGCAGGCCCCAGCACGGTAATCACCGGCAGAATCGCGTTGCGCAATTGGTGCCGAAAAAAGATGCGCGTGGGCGAGAGGCCCTTGGCGCGCGCGGTGCGCAGATAATCGGTGTTGGCCACGTCCAGCATCGAGGAACGCATCAGGCGCGTCATGTAGGCCATGGTGCTCAGGCCCAGCACCAGCGCGGGCATCAGCATCGAACTGACACCCTCCCAACCCGCCACCGGCAGAATCGAGCGCCCGCTCCATTGGTTGAGTTTCAGAATGAACAGTTGGCTGAACGCGGCGAACACGAAGCTGGGCACGGAAATGCCGAGAATCACCAGAAACATGATGAGCGCATCCGGCAGGCGGTTACGATACAAGGCCGCCAAGGCGCCCCACAGCACACCGCCCACCGTGGCAAAACACAGCGACAGCACGCCCAGCGTGGCGGAAACGGGAAAATGCTCGCGGATGATGTCGTTGACCGAACGGTTCTCTTCACTGAAAGCGATACCGAAATCGCCGTGCAGCATGTTGCTCATGTAGATCAGGTATTGCTCGAACACCGGTTTATCGAGGCCGTATTGGCGTTCCAGATTGGCGCGGATGGTGGCGTTGGTGCCGCGTTCGTTGGCCAATGGATTGCCTGGCACCAGGTGCATCACGGTGAAGGTGGCGGTGGCGATGAACCAGATGGTGAAAAGGCCAACGCCGAGGCGCTTGAGGAGGTAGCGCAACATGGCCATTTATTGCACCACCCGCGCGTAAGTGAGCGACATGCCTGCGCCCAATTGGCTGAAGACGACGCCTTCGAGCCGCGGGTCTTGCACGGTATTGGCGGTGCGTTCGTACAGCGGCAGGATGATTGCCTCGTCGATCACAAGCTGTTGAATCTTGCCTATGGCATCCATGCGAATTTGCTGGTTGTCGGTGCCTTGCACGGTGCGCACATAGGCATCGTAAACAGGATTGCTATAGCGGCCATTGTTGTTGGCGTTCCAGGATGCGAACAGATCGGCGAAGGTGATGGGGTCATCGTAGTCCGGCGCCCAGGCGTAGACCGCCATGTCGAAGCTGCCGTTATGCGCTTTGTCGAGGCGCAGCTTGAAGGTTTGCACGTCCACCTTGATGTCGAGATCCAGCGTGCGCTTGAACAGCGATTGCAGATATTGCGCGGCCACGATCGCCACTTCACGGTCGTCGCAGAGAATGGCGATAGGCGGAATTTTGTCGATACCGAGTTCCTGCTTGGCCAGCGCCAGATACTCGCGCGCTTTCACTGGATCGAGCGGCGCCATTTGTACCGGATATTCCACGCGGAACTTGTCGTGCACGCCATTCATGTAGGTTGGGATCAATGATTGGCCAGGAATATAGCCCGCGATGCCGATCGCCTTGTAGACCAACTCCTGGGAATCCAGTACCGCCTGCATGGCTTTGCGCAAATTCATATTATGGGTGATGCGTTCGGGGCGGTGATTGAATTCGATGTAAAACAGCCCGCCATCGGAGTGAGAGCGGATGCGCATCCGGTTGGCGAGTGCATCGCGCAACTGCTCCGCCTCCAGCCCTTGCAAGCCATTTTCAATGGCCAGTTTGCCTTCCTTGAGCAGATTGAAGCGTGCCCGCGAATCATTGGTGATGTAAGGTATGTCGATGACATTGAGCGTGATGTTGGCGGCGTCCCAATACGTGAGATTCTTTTCCATGCGCAGTGAGGCGCCATGTACCCAGCTGGTAATTTTGAACGGGCCATTGAAAATCATGTTTTTCACATCGGCGAAATAGCGGCCATTCTGCGCCAGGTAGAAATCCTCGCGCACCGGGTAATAAACCATGAAGGACATGAGGGTGAGGAAATAACCAGTGGGGGCTTCAAGCTGCACCTCGAGCGTGTAGTCGTCGAGCGCGGTGACACCGAGCGCTTCCAGCGGCAGCTTGCCTTGGTTGATGGCCTCGGCGTTTTTTACCGGGTACATGATCGAGGCGTATTCCGAGGCCACGTCCGGGTTGACCACTTGACGCCAGGCAAACACGAAATCTTGCGCAGTGACCGCTACTCCATCGCTCCACAAGGCATCATGGCGCAGCCAGAAGCGCGCGGTGGTGCCTTCCATTTCCCAGCGTTCCGCCACGCCGCCGACCAGTTCAAAATGCGCGTCTCTGCGCAGCAGCCCTTCCATGGAATGTTCGAGAAAGAAAATGCTGAATTGGTCGGTGGCACGGATGCTGTTGAGATTGCGCGGTTCACCGGTGAGCGCAATACGCACCGTCTGCGTCGCGTAATCCACGCCATTTTGCGCCAGGGCGGGCAGCGCGCAGATAAGCAGCAACAGGGAAACAAGACAGCGCTGCGGATAACAGCGAAGGGTGTGCAGCAAGGAGGCTATGGCACGGCGCATGAGTCAGAACCTGTTTTTCCAGCGCCGCAACACGCCGAATACGCTGGCGGGATCGCGCTCTGGCAAGGCTTCCACGCTGGCGGCCGCGGCAATTACCTCAGGGTCCGCGCAACGTAGAAAGGGATTGGTGGCGAGTTCGAGCGCCAGTGTGCTTGGCAGCGTGGGTTCGCCGCGTTCGCGCTTGGCGGCTTCCACGCGCTGCCGTTCATGCAGCGCCGTATTGTGCGGCATTACCGCGGCGGCGAAGCGCAGATTGCTCAGGGTGTATTCGTGTGCGCAGTAGATCAAGGTGTCAGGTGGCAACGCCGCCAGTTTTTGCAGCGAGGCGTGCATCTGCGGTGGCGTGCCTTCGAACATATAGCCGCAGCCCGCGGCAAACAGGGTATCGCCACAAAAGAGCGCGCGGCCTTGACCCGGTGCAAGCGGTTCGCGGCTGAGGTAAGCGAGGTGTTCATGCGTATGGCCGGGTACTTCGAGTACCTCGACGCTGTGCCCCAGCAGTGTCAGGGATGCGCCTTCCTGCACTGCGTGGTTCACCTGGGGAATGCGCGCTGTCGCGGGGCCGTAGACGGGCAGTGGACCATATTTGGCGAGCAAAGTACCGATGCCATCGATGTGGTCGGCGTGATGATGCGTAATGAGAATGGCGACGAGTTGCAACGAATGTTGCGTCAGATATGCCAGCACCGGCGCGGCATCGCCAGGATCCACCACAGCGGCCTGGCGCGTGGCGGTGTCCACGAGCAGCCAGTGGTAGTTGTCCGTAAAGGCGGTGATGGGGCGAATGTCGAGCATGGCGGCGCCGCTAAAAAAGTGAGGCAATCATCGCAACACTTTCAGGGGCAATGCAATCATGCGCCAAGACCATGGTTTCAAGGGGCATGGTTTCAAGGGCCATGGTTTCAAGGGTGATGGTTTCAAGCCCATGCCACGCGGTAAGATTCACGCCTCGATCGCCAGGCATCACCTCCTCATGCACATCAGTTCACAGGCCCAATCCCGCTCTACGCCCGCCGCCTATCAGGCGCTTACCGCCTGGTATGCGACGCCGCTGGGCCAGCATTTGTGGCACCAGGAGCAGCGGCTGGTCAGCAAGGCCCTGCATCGGCGCTTTGGCTATCACCTTTTGCAACTCGGTTGCGCCGATCTGCTGCTGCATGACACGAGCCCGATGGGCCACAAGTTTTCGTTTTGTCCTCATGCCGGCGTCAGCCAGCGTCATCCTGCGGTAGCGCGCAACGAGGCGATTCCGCTGGCGAATGCCTCGGTGGACTTGGTGCTGCTGCATCACGCGCTGGATTTTTCCGGCCATCCGCATCAACTGCTGCGTGAAGTGGCGCGCGTATTGATCGCTGGCGGGCACTTGGTGATCGTTGGCTTCAACCCGCTCAGCGCCTGGGGCCTGCGCAACCGCCTGCATCGCGGGCGCGGCGGCGATTCGCCCTGGGCGGCGGCGCGGCTGGGTCCGGCGCGGGTGAGCGATTGGCTCAACTTGCTCGATTTTCAGGTGGAAACCACGCAATACGGCGATTACGTGCTGCCGCTCAACAGCGAGCGCGCGCTGCGCTGGAGCGGCTGGCTGGAACCCACCGCCAATCGCCTCAACTGGCCAACCGGCGCGGTCTATGTCATCACCGCGCGTAAACAGGTGCTGCCGCTGACGCCGGTGCAAAGCCACTGGCGCCTGCCGCCGCTGGGGTTGCCGG